>NZ_JALKFW010000002.1:0-173319 GCF_023243055.1 Frankia sp. AgPm24
GCGCCGGGGGCCGCCGGGGGCTGGCCCCCCCCCGGGGCCCGGGGGGGGGGGGCGCGCCGGGGGGGTGGGGCGGCGGTTCCGCGGAACCGCCGCACGGATCCCGCGGCCATACCGATGATGATCGAAAGAAGGGACGGATCGATGCAGCCCTGCGCCAGATGCCGCGCCGCGGCGGTGTCGGGTGCCGAGGATCAAGTGAATCGAGAGCGCGTGGCGAGGCTGTCGCTGTCGGCCATGTCGGGCTGGTGCGGCGCCGGTCGCCGCTGCCCCGGTAGCCTGACCTCGTGTCCACACGTGCATCTCGCCGGGTAGCTCTGATCACGCTCGGTTGCGCCCGTAACGAGGTGGATTCGGAGGAGCTGGCGGCCCGCCTTGCCACTCAGGGGTGGCAGTTGGTCGACGAGGCCGCCGATGCCGACGCCGTGCTGGTGAACACCTGCGGTTTTGTCGACGCCGCGAAGAAGGATTCGATCGACGCCCTGCTTGCCGCTGACGATCTGCGCGGTCAGGAAGGCATCGACGGACCGCAAGCGGTTGTGGCTGTCGGATGCCTGGCCGAGCGGTATGGCGGTGATCTCGCGGCGAGCCTTCCCGAGGCTGATGCGGTGCTCGGTTTCGACGCGTACCCGCGCATCGGCCAGCACCTGGACGCGGTCCTGGCGGGGGCCGAGGTGCCGGCCCACCGGCCGCGTGATCGCCGGAGTCTGCTGCCGATCACTCCGGTGGATCGATCCGCCGCCGCGGTTCATGTGCCCGGGCATGGCGCTGTGACGCAGGTGGCCGTGGAGCGTCGGCGATTGACGGCAGGTCCGGTCGCGGCCTTGAAGATCTCCAGCGGATGCGATCGGCGATGCGCGTTCTGCGCCATCCCGTCGTTCCGTGGCTCGCATGTGTCGCGGCCAGCGCAGGATGTGCTTGCCGAGGCGGAGTGGCTCTCCGGCGAGGGGGTGCGTGAGCTGGTGCTGGTCAGCGAGAACTCGACGTCCTACGGCAAGGATCTCGGTGATCTGCGTGCGCTGGAGGGGCTGCTGCCGCGGCTCGCGGCGGTGCCGGGCATCGTGCGGGTGCGAACGGTGTACCTGCAGCCAGCGGAGCTGCGACCGTCGCTGGTGGAGGTGCTGCTGACCACCCCGGGTCTGGCGCCGTACCTGGACCTGTCGTTTCAGCACGCGAGTCCGGGTGTGCTGCGCCGCATGCGACGCTTCGGTGGCGCCGAGCACTTCCTTGACCTGCTTCGCCGCGGCCGTGCGTTGAACCCGGAACTCGGCGCGCGATCCAACGTCATCGTGGGCTTTCCGGGCGAGACCGAGGCCGACGTGGATGTTCTCGCCGAGTTTCTCGTCGAGGCGGAGCTGGACGCGGTCGGCGTGTTCGGCTACTCGGATGAGGACGGTACCGAAGCGGTCGGTCTGCCAGGGAAGATCGAGGTCGAGGAGATCGAGCGTCGCCGGGTGCGGATCACCGATCTCGTCGAGCAGCTGACCGCGGATCGCGCGGCCGGGCGCCTCGGGCAACGGGTTCAGGTGCTCATCGAGGAGGTCACGGATGGGCTGGCCCATGGCTGCGCGGGCCACCAGCAGCCCGAGGTCGATGGGGCGTGTGTCGTGCGCCTGTCCGGTCCAGCGCGACAGGATCCGGTGCGGGTCGGTGATCTGGTGGAGGCGCGGGTGGTGGCGACCGAAGGCGTGGATCTGATCGCCGAGTTCGAGGCGGTGCTCGACCGGGCGCCGCGCGGCGCCGTCGCGGCCGTCGAGACGTGACAGCCACTCCCGACGGTGCTCCGGTGCTCAACGTGGCCAATGTGCTCACGGTGTCACGTCTGGTGCTGGTGCCGGTTTTCGTCGCCTTCCTGCTTGCCGGGCCGGACAGTGACAGCTGGCGGTACGCGGCGTTCGCGGCCTACGTCGTGGCCGCGATCACGGACCAGATCGACGGGCTGATCGCCCGCCGCTGGCATCTCGTGACCGATTTCGGCATCCTTGTCGATCCGATCGCCGACAAGGCACTGACCGGAGCCGCGCTGATCTCACTGTCCGCGCTGGGTGAACTTCCCTGGGTGGTCACGGTGGCGATCCTGGTGCGGGAGATCGGCGTGACCCTGCTGCGGCTGTGGGTCATCCGATTCGGAGTGATCGCCGCCAGCCGAGGTGGCAAGGCGAAGACCCTGCTGCTCAACGTCGCGATCGGGTTGTACGTGCTGCCGCTGTCGGGGGTGGCGGCGACCAGCCGTGCGGTGATTCTCGCGGCCGGAGTGATCGTGGCGGTGGCGACCGGGGTCGACTATGTCTACCGGGCGCTGGCCCTGCGCCGGCAGGCCGCGGCCCAACGGCTGCTGCGGCAGCCGCACGGGGAGACTCCCACGGACCGCGAGGGGTATGCCGATGCGTGCTGAACTGCTGGCTGTCGGCGATGAGCTGCTCTACGGCGACATCGTCAACGGCAACGCCGCCTGGCTCGGTGGCCAGCTCGCCGATGTCGGGGTGACCCTCGAACGGTCGGTGGTCGTCGGTGACGACGTGGAGACGATAGCTGCCGCGATCCGTTCGGCGTTGGACCGCGCGGACACCGTGCTGATCACCGGTGGCCTCGGGCCCACCCAGGATGACCTGACCCGCGAGGGCGTCGCCGCCGCAGCGGGTGGAGTCGAGGTGCGCCGCGTGGAGGCGCTCGCCGACGAGTTGGCCCGTCGCTACGAGCGCCAGGGTCGCGGCGACGCGCTGCCGAGCATGAACTTCCGTCAGGCTGAACTGCCGGTCGGTGCGGAGCCGCTGCCGAACCTCGCGGGGACCGCGCCCGGTGTGCGGATGGAGATCGGCGCCGGCGTTGTCTACGCGATGCCGGGCGTGCCGTTCGAGATGACGGCGATGTTCACCGCGAGTGTCCTGCCGGATCTGCTTCGCCGGGCCGGCCAGCCGGCGGTGGTCGTGCACCGGGTGCTGCGCACCGCGGGTATGTGGGAGTCCTCCGTGGCCCAGGCGCTGGCCGAGGAGGTCGATCGGCTCGCTCCGATCGGCAATCCGAGGATCGCCTTCCTGGCCAGCGAGGGGCAGACCCGGGTCCGGATCACCGCCCGCGCGCGGGATCGGGCCGAGGCCGACGCGTTGATCGCTCCGGTGGAGACGGCGGCCCGGGCAGCGCTGGGGGACGGGGTGTACGGCAGCGACGACGACACGCTTGAGGGCGTCGTCCTTGCCCTGCTCGGCGTGCGCTCGGCGACGCTCGCGGTGGCCGAGTCGATCACCGGTGGGCTGCTCGCCGGCCGGTTGACCGAGGTGCCGGGCTCGAGTGCGGTGTTCCGCGGGGGCGTGGTGTCCTACGCGACGCAGGTGAAGGCATCGGTGCTGGGTGTGGATGCCGATGTGCTCGCGACACGGGGGCCGGTGTCGGCGGAGACGGCGGCCGCGATGGCTACCGGGGTCCGCGACCGGCTGGGTGCGGACTATGGTCTGTCGACGACCGGAGTGGCCGGCCCGGGCGGCGCGCAGGGGCATCCGCCGGGGACGGTGCATCTTGGTCTCGCCGGCCCGCGGGGTGTGATCACCCGGCTGGTGCGGCTGCCCGGCGATCGGGCCCGGGTACGGATGTTCGCTGTCGTGTCCGCGCTGGATCTGCTCCGTCGGACGTTGACCGTGGGGTCGGATGTGGCAGTCTGAACGCACTCGGTGATGGACTCTCGACGAGACACGGGAGTAATCGCCGGACCCGAGGTGCTTACACAGTTACAGTCCCATCAACGACGGCCCGAGGGCCGTGGTGGTGGGTATACGGTGAACGCATCCCGCGGACGAAGGAGGAGGCTCGATGGTCCTGCTCCGACGCATGATCGGCGAGGCGTTGCGCCGCCGCCGTCAGGATCAGCACCGCACGCTTCGGGAGGTGTCGTCGGCGGCCCGAGTGTCGCTCGGCTACCTGTCCGAGGTCGAACGCGGCCAGAAGGAAGCGAGCTCCGAGCTGCTCGCGGCGATCTGCGAGGCCCTCGGGGTCCGGCTCGCCGATCTGCTGCGTGAGGTCAGCGAGGACCTGGAGCTCGCCGAGCTCGCGGTCGGCGCGACAGTGGGCGGTGCCACGGTGGTAGTACCGGCTCGTCCGACGGTGGTGGAACGGGCGGCCTGACCGTCGGCTTACGCACCTCGATCCCGGGCACGTCTGTGTATGCAGGCGAACGCCTGAGAGTGAGGGGGCCACCGAGCCATGAGTGCAATCCGAAGCCCACTGTCCGACGAGGCTGGCATCATTGCCGGCGAGGCGCTGCAGGGCGCTCTGGTCGATCTGATCGACCTGAGCCTGTTCGCCAAGCAGCTGCACTGGAACGTGACGGGCCGGACATTTCGTAGCGTGCATCTTCAGCTCGACGAAGTGGTCACGCTGGCTCGACGCTACGCCGATGACGTCGCCGAACGGGCCGTGGCGATCGGGATCAATCCGGACGGTCAGTCGGCGACCGTCGCCCGCGGCACCCATCTGCCCGGCGTCGAGGTCGGCTATGTCGCGGATGAGAAGGTGCTGCGGCTGGTGACGGAGGTCCTCGCCGCGACCGTGACCAGGATGCGGACAAGAATGGACATCACCGGGCAACCCGATCCGGTCACCCAGGACCTGATCATTGGCATCGTGCGTGATCTCGAGCAGCAGCACTGGATGTTCCAGGCCATGGTCTGACCCGGGCGTGTGCTGGCCCGGAAGGGGTAGCGCAGTGGCGGCTGGCCCGTGGATCTGCCACTGTCCCCGGTTACAGGCACTGCGGCGAGAAGGCCAGAGAGAGTAGGTGACGTGAGCACCGCCTCACGACCCGAGGAGGAGGACGTCGAGCCCGGGCATCGGCCCATCCAGGTGTGCAAGGGCTGTAACGGGCTCGGCGAGCAGCTCGTGGTGTTCGCGACCGCGCGCGGTGGGTTCGTTCCGGCGTGCCGGCCCTGCCTGATCTGCGCGGGCCGCGGTCGTACGACGCTGAGTCCGCCGGTCTGACATGAGGCCGACTCGATTGCCTCCACGGTGGAGCCGCCGACGGGGCCGGCTCGTGCGACGATCGATGTATGGCGAATGTGGTTCGCAGGATTGCCCGCTACCTGTCCGCGTCAGCGAACCGGAAGTTTGACGAGCGAGCGGATCCGCGAGTCCAGATCGACCAGGCTATCGAGGATGCCCGCCGTCAGCATGAGGCGCTGATCCAGCAGGCCGCCCTGGTGCTGGGTAACCAGCGCCAGCTTGAGATGCAGATGGCCCGTCAGGCGGATGAGGTCACGAACCTCACCGAGTCGGCGCGTTCGGCGTTGCTGCTGGCCGATCGGGCCAGCGCCGCCGGTGATCTCGCTGGTGCGACCAGCTACGAGGAGACCGCGCAGGCCTTCGCCAGCCAGCTGCTCACCGCGGAGTCGTCGCTGGAGGATCTGCGGAACCTGCACCGGCAGGCGGTGGCCTCCGCGGCCCAGGCCCGCACAGCGGTGGAGGACAACGAGGTGCGGATGCGGCGGCATCTCACCGAACGATCCCGGCTGCTGACCCAGATCGAGCATGCCGCCATGCAGGAGCAGATGACCCGGGCGATGGAGGGGATGTCGACCCTCGCGCCCGCCAGTGACACACCGACCCTCGCCGAGATCCGGGACAAGGTCGAGCACCGCTACGCGGTGGCGCTCGGCCGCCACGAGCTTGCCTCGCGAGGCACCGAGGCCCGCATGGTCGAGGTGCGTCGGGCGACGCTGGACGCGCGTGCGCAGACCCGCCTCGCCGAGCTGCGTGGTGCGCTCACGGCCGGCGCCGAGGGCGAATCGCTGGTGCCGCCGTCGCTGACCAAGGGCGATCCCACGGCGGGGGAGGGGCCGGCCGGCGATGGACGGTCCTAGCCGCACCCGCCGTTTCGACGCCGCCGCGGCGACCGTGCCCGCGTTACCGGACTGGGTCGGTGCGGAGGTGGAACGCCGTTCGTTGCGCCGGGTCCAGCGCCGTGAGGTGCGGGGGCGGCGCTGGGTGGGACGGTGGGTGGCGGTGACCACGACAGGATGGAGCGCCCTCGCGGCGCTCTCGCCGGTGGGTGCGGTGCTCGGTGGCTGGGAGTGGCTTCTGCTGGGCGCGGCGGCCCTCGCCCGGGCCGGGCTTGGTGGTCGGGAACTCGCGGAGCTGCGTCGCGATGACGCGGCGCTGCGTCTGCCGGGCGCGAACGCGCCGAGCCCGTGGGCGCTGCGCGGATCCGCTGCCGCGGCGCCGCTGCGCCGAGGCGAGGCGGCGCTGGGCACTCTGGTCGCACTCGCCCGCTCGCTGGGCGGCTCGGCCGGCCCGTCCGGCGGTCTGCTGCGAGGCGCGGTGACCGGCGCGGTCGAGGTGGTGGACGGCCTGCGGCTCGGGGCGGTGCGGATGGTGGCATGTGAGACGGCGATGCGGGCGATGACCGATCCGCAGCGGCGAGCCGGGCTCGTCCGCACCCGCGACGAGCTGGCCGCCGCGATGGTGGCGTCGGCCGCCGGGCTCGACGATCTGCTGGTGGCCGCCGTCGACGTGGTCGGTGGCTCGGCGGCTCCCACGGCGGATCTGGCGCGCCTGCACGCCGACACCGACCTGCTGCGCGAGTACGCGCGTGCGCTGCGTTCGCTGGCCGGTTGAGGGCTGCTCGGGCCAGTACGGCGGACAGGGCGTCCCCCACAGTGTCAGCTATCCAACTGGGTGGCACTTACGGGGGAGAGATCGTCACGTTTACGCCCGGTTCATTGATTACGGAGAGTAGTACATGGCAATCCGTCATAGGTCATGTGGGGGGCTGCGCAACCATCTGGCCGGTCCGCGAGGCGATTTATCGCCGTTTGGTGGCGTTGGGTCGCTGCAAAGTCAACAGATCCGCCCCTGTCGTGCACACTGTGCGTAAGTGTTGTGCTTGTCTGCGAGCGGGTTAGGTCGGACGACACTGGCCTGCCCAGGAGTGGATGTGTAATGTCCGGCTTGTCCAAGGCTCGCTGTCTGGCACACAGCAGGCACACAAGACCAAGGCGCGTTGCGGTCCCCGGTACTGGCGCGTACCGGATCGGCCCGTAGGGCGCTGGGGGGTGGCGCGGTCCTAGCAGGTCAGAGGTGGACTTACCGTGACATGCCCAACCGAGGAGATTCCCTCGGTCGGTTCCGTGGTCGGCGCAGGCGTCGCCGAGCTGGACCGGCCCTACAGCGAGCAGCGTTGGTCGCTGATTCTCCCGCACCGGGAGCGGCTGATCCACATCGCCCGCCGTCGACTGCCCAGCAAGGCGGACGCGGAGGACTGCGTGCACGAGGCGTTCATTCGCGCCGCGGGATTTCGTGATCTTGATGCAAGTCGGGTCGGTCAGTTCCTGACGACCACTGTGTTGCGGTTGTGCGTCGACCATCACCGGGCCCGCCAGCGGGCCGAGCGGGCCGTGGTCCGTGGGTATCTGCAGCCGTGGGAGCCGGCGCCGGACGACGCGGTCTGCGACCGGGCCGAGGCGCGCTGGTTGTTGGCTCGAGCCGGCACGTTGCGCGGCCGGGAACGTCAGGTGATCATGGCGCGTGCGGCGGGAATGAGCACCCGGGAAGCCGCCGCAGATCTTGAAATCAGCCTGAAGGCGGCCGAGGGCGCGTTCACCCGTGGCCGGGCCCGCCTGATCTCCTTCTCCCGAAACTGATCCCTGCGGAACCCGTGTTCGCCCGGAGCTCACGTCCCGCCCCCGTCGGGCTGATCGGCGCACGTTGCGTATAGCGAGTACCAGATGGCTGGCAGTGCGGGCACCACGTGGTTCGGCGACCTTCGCCGTGGCCGCGCCCGGGCCCGCCGCCATCGCCATCGGCCAGGTGACCGTCCCCTTCATCGTCCCCGTCCGTGCTGTCGGCGACGAGGATGCGGGTTGCGCACCGCCGGCAGGGCCGTCCCGCCCGGCCGTAGACCCAGTGTTCCTGCCCCGCACGTGGGGACCCGGTCGTCGTCTGATGGCCGCCCCGAGCACCAGCGGAGATCATCAGCTGGGCTCGGCGGATGAGCCCGGCGAGGTCGGGTACGTCCTGCACCGCCGTCCATGGCGAGACGCCAGCGACGAAACAGGCTTCGGTCCGCCAGATGTTGCCCAGACCCGCCAGGTTGCGCTGGTCCAGCAACGCGGCGCCGATGGAGCGCCGTGGACGGGCCCGCAGCCGGGTGAGAGCCGCCTCGAGATCCCAGTCGGGGCCGAGGAGATCCGGTCCCAGATGGCCGACCGCCTCGTGTTCACGGTCGCCGGGTAGCAGCTCGACGATGGCCAGCCGGTAACCGACCGCGGTCTGTCGCGCGGTGACGAGCACGACGCGAACCTGCCAGTCCGGCCCGCCGGTCCACCGTGCCTGCGGTGGGTAGAGGTGCCAGCTGCCCTCCATCCGAAAGTGCGTGTGCAGGCTCAGCCCACCGTCGAATCTGGTCAGCAGATGTTTGCCGCGTGCGGTGACGCCGCTGATCCGCTGTCCGGACAGGTCCACGGTGGCGAGCGCTGGTACTCGCAGGTCGCTGCGCAGCACTGTCTCGCCGGCGAGTGCCGCGTCCATCCGCCGCGCCGCCCGCCACACGATGTCACCCTCCGGCATGTCCGTCCTCCGGGAGTCTGCGGGCGACCAGCAGCGCACCCACCAGGCCAAGTGACACGGTCAGGGCGAAGGTGGCGGCGAGCCCGGTGGTCGGCGCCCCGCCCGTGGCCTGACTCGCGGCCACCGCCACGCCGCCGAGTCCCGCGCCGAACGCCGTGCCCAGGTTGTCGGTGAGCGAGACCGCCATGCTGGCCTCGCCCTGACGCTGCGGCGGGGTCAGCGCGAGGACCAGCGTCACGATCGTCGAGTACGACAGGCCGATACCGTAGCCGGCCACGCCCCAACAGGCGACCGGGACAGCCAGCGGCACCCCCTCGAGCAGGACCGTGGCGAACCCCCCGGTCCCGACGGCGACGAGGACCAGCCCGGCGGTGACGACGCTGCGCATCTGCACTCGTCCGGCAAGGCGCGCCTGGGTCCAGGACCCGGCGGCCCAGCACAGGGTCGCGCCGGACACGGCGATTCCCGCGACCATGGTCGATTCATGGCGCACCGCGGTGAACGACAGCGGTACGAACGGGTCCGCCCCGAAGAAGGCGCAGGTCAGCAAGCCCCTGCTGGCCACAGCGGCCGGGATGCCTGGACGCATCCGCAGCGTGCCGGCCGGGAGCAGCCGCCGCAGTGGCCCGCCCGCGCAGACCAGTCCCGCCGCCAGCAACGGCAGTCCCAGTGGGGACCGGCTGGTCAACGCGGCGAGCACCAGTCCGGCGCCGAGGGTGACCCGTACCGCCGCCACCGTCAGCCCGCCACCGCCGCCCGGGACAGCGGAGCTGGGCCCCTCGGCGCCGTCTGCCCGGGTGACGGCGGGCAACGCCCGAAGCGCGCGCAGCGGGATGAGGCCGAAGACGATGGTGAGTGGAAGCAGGCCGCCGAAGACCCACCGCCAGCCGAGGTGTTCGGCGATCAGGCTGGACAGCGCCGGACCGCCGAGCCCCGGCACCACCCACGCCGTGGACAGCACGGCGAAGACCCGAGGATGCAGCTCGTGGGGATAGGTCCGGCCGATGGCGGCGTAGGCCACGGCGGGGATCGTGCCCCCTCCGACGCCCTGGAGGGCCCGGGCGGCGACCAGTACCGGCATCGTCGGCGCCATCGCGGCGATCAGCAGCCCGATCACGAAACACACCAGGCCGACGGTGAAGGGTCGGGCGGGGCCGGCCCGATCGGTGTCACCGCCGGCCAGCACGATGCCGATCGTCGTGCCGAGGAAGAACGCGCTGGTGGCCCAGCCGTACAGCGTGAAGCCGCGCAGGTCGGCGGCGACCTCGGGCAGGACCGTGACCACGGCGAGCGCCTCGAACGCGACCAGCGTGATGATCGCGACCAGGCCGACCGTGAGGGCCCGCACCCGCCGGTCCCAGGTGGAGACGACAGCCGGTTCGTTCACCTGCGCAGACGCAGCCCGCGTGGGGTCAGCGCGAATCCGGCCCGGGTCAGCGCGACGCCGATGGGGCTACCCGTGACGGCAGCCCCATCGGACTTCTCGACATGCAGGGCGCCCAGCGCCCCGTCGACGACCGCCCGGGCCAGCGCGCCGGCGGCCCGGTCGGTGAGCTGGTCGTCGGTCGTCCAGGTCAGCAGGGAACGTCCACCGCGTTCGACGTAGAGGACGAGGTGGCCCTCGACCAGCACCACCAGCGCGCCGGCCTTGCGGCCCGGCCGGTGCCCGGCGGGCAGGTCGGGCCCGGCGGTCGGCCGGTCCGGCCAGGGCAGCGCCGCGCCGAACGGGTTCGCCGGGTCGGTCGCGGCCAGCACGACCGCGTCGGACGTGGCGCCCTGCGGGTCCCGACGGCCGGGCCCGGGTGCCCAGGCCGGGGCGTCGGCGTCATCGCGCTGGGTCGCCGCGATCGCCCGCAGCCGGTCGACCGCGCCGGGCACGGCGAACTGCGCGGCGCCGAGCGATTCGACGAAGTACCCGCGCCGCGCCCGTCCGGCGTCCTCGAACGCGCTGAGCACCCGGTAGACCGCGGCGAAGCCGCCCGGTGGATGTTCCGCGGTGACCGCCCCGCGGGTGACGATGCCGTGCCGTTCGAGCAGCGCCTCGGCCTGGGCGTGGGCCCGCCGGGTGGGGTCGTCGTCGCGGGCTGGCAGCGCCGACCATCGACCGGCCGCGGTCGGCGGCCCGGTGCGTCGCGGCAGCGCCGGTCGACCGTAACGCGCTGGACGGACCCCCGGCGCCCGCCGAACGCGAGCCGCGCCGGGCCCGGCGCCACCGGTGGGCCCGCGGCCGGCGGAGAGCAGCACGCGCAGCGGTGCCAGCGTGTCATTGGTGATCTGACCAGCCCAGACCAGATCCCACAGCGCTTCGGTGAGCGCGGTGTCGTCCAGCGACCCGACCCGGTCGGACAGCGCACGCATGAACAGCGCCGATCCATCGCTCAGTGTGTCCAGGAGTGCGAGGTGCAGCGGGCTGCTCGCGGCGTCCGGGTCGGGTGCGGGCAGCAGCAGCGGCGCGGCGTCGGCGGTGACGAGGGTGAGCCAGCCATCCCCGCCGGGCAGGGCACCGGCACCGGCCCAGTGGACCTCGCCGGCCGAGCACAGCTCGTCGAGCAGTGCCGGAGAGTAGTCACGCACCCGCGCCGGCAGCACCAGCCGCTCCCAGGCGCTGGCCGGGATGAGCGCACCCTGCAACTGTTCGATGGCCTGCAGCACACCGTCGACACCGCGGGCGGCCCGCTGCCCGGCCCTGGAGATGCCGTGCCAGGCGGGCAGGAACGCACCGAGCGCGCGGACCGGGGTCGGTTCGATCTCCCGTCGCAGCGCGGCGAGGCTGCGCCGCCGCAGCATCCGCAGCACCTCCGCGTCGCACCACTGCTCGCCCGCGCGGGCGGGATGCAGCTCGCCGCGCACCAGCCGGCCGCGGGCGGTCAGCGCGTCCAGCACCGTGGTGACAACGGCGACGCCCAGGCCCAGACGGCGGGCGGGTTCGGTGGCGTCGAACGGCCCGTGGGTGCGGGCGTAGCGGGACAGCAGATCGCCGAGGGGATCCTCGACCGGTGCGGTGAAGGCGTCGGGCACGCCCATCGGCAGGGCGACCCCGAGCGCGTCACGGAGTCGCCCGGCGTCCTCGACCGGGACGAAGCGTTCCTCGCCGGCGATGCGCACGCGCAGAACGCGCCGGGCGTGTTCGAGTTCGGCGAGCCACTGTGACGTCGCGCCGCGGGCGACGGCCTCCTCGAGGGTCAGATCGCCGACCAGGCGCAGCAGGTCGGCGACACCCTCGGCGTCGCGGGCGTGGCGCTCGGGGCTGCGCCGGCTCAGGTCGGCCTCCACCTGGGCGAGCGCGGCCGGGTCGATGAGCTCACGCAGGTCGGCCTCGCCGAGAAGTTCGGCGAGCAGCGAACTGTCCAGCGAGAGAACCTGGGCGCGCCGTTCGGCCAGCGGGGCGTCCCCGTCGTACATGAAGGCGGCGACATAGCCGAACAGCAGGGCGCCGGCGAACGGGGACGGTGTCGGCGTCGCCACCTCGACGACCCGCAGCGAGCGGCCCGCGATCCTGCGCATCAGATCGACCAGGGCCGGGGTGTCGAACACGTCCTGTAGGCACTCCCGCATCGTTTCCAGCACGATCGGAAAGTCACCGAACGTCGCCGCCACCGACAGCAGTTGCGCGCTGCGCTGGCGCTGTTGCCACAGCGGTGTGCGCCGCCCGGGGGTGCGCCGCGGCAGCAGCAGCGCCCGACCGGCGCATTCGCGAAAGCGGCTGGCGAACAGGGCGCTGCCGCCGATCTCGGCTCGCACGATCGCGTCGATCTCGTCGGGGTCGAACACGGCGAGCTCGGCGCCGGGTTCCTGCGCTCCGTCCGGGATGCGCGCGACGATGCCGTCGTCGGTGTGCATGATCTGCACCTCGGTGCCGTACTGCTCGCGCAGCCGGGCGCCGAGCGCGAGCGCCCACGGCGCGTTCACCGGCGCGCCGAACGGCGAGTGCACGGCGAGTCGCCAGTCACCGAGTTCGTCGCGGAAACGTTCGACCACGATCGTGCGGTCATCGCTGAGATGGCCGGCGACGGCGCGCTGTTCGTCGAGGTAACGCAGCAGGTTCGCGGCGGCCCAGGTGTCGAGCCCCGCGGCGCGCAGCCGGGCGTCGGCCGCGGTGGCGTCGAGCTGGCCGAGCTGGCGCACGAACGCGCCGAGTTCCTGGCCGAGCTCCGCCGGACGCCCGGGCGTGTCGCCGTGCCAGAACGGCAGCCGGCCCGGCCGGCCCGGGGCCGGCGTGACCAGCACCCGATCGGCGGTGATCTCCTCGATCCGCCAACTGGACGAGCCGAGCAGCACCACGTCACCGACGCGGGACTCGTAGACCATCTCCTCGTCGAGCTCGCCGACCCGGCTGCTCTTCTCCCCGACCAGGAACACGCCGAACATGCCGCGGTCGGGGATGGTGCCGCCGCTGGTCACCGCGAGCCGTTGCGCGCCGGGCCGACCATGCAACAGGCCGGTGGTCCGGTCCCAGACGATCCGGGGCCGCAGTTCCGCGAAGTCGTCGGACGGATAGCGCCCGGCCAGCATGTCGAACACTCCCTCCAGCACCGAGGCCGGCAGGGAGGCGAAGGTGAACGTCCGCCGCACCAGCGCGCCGAGATCGTCGACGGACCAGTCCTCCATCGCCGTCATCGCCACGATCTGCTGGGCGAGCACGTCCAGCGGGTTACGCGGACAGCGCAGCCGCTCGATCTCCCCGGCCCGCATCCGCTCCGCGACGACCGCGCATTCGAGCAGGTCACCACGGTGGCGGGGGAGCACCACGCCGACGCTTGGCGCGTCGACCTGATGCCCGGCGCGGCCGACCCGCTGCATGCCGGCGGCGACGCTCGGCGGTGACCCGATCTGGACAACGAGATCGACCGCGCCCATGTCGATGCCGAGTTCCAGGCTGGACGTGGCCACCACCGCGGGCAGCCGGCCGGCCTTGAGGTCCTCCTCGATCAGCTGCCGCTGCTCGCGGCTGACACTGCCGTGATGGGCACGGGCCACCTCCGGCCAGGCGGGGTCGACGCGGGCAAGCCCGGCAGCGCCCATCACCTCGGCCGGCAGCCCACCCGGCGGGCCGGCGCCGCGGGTGGCAGGGTCACCGAGGGGATCGTCGGAATCCGCGTCGAGCGGCCCGGGAACGGGGCCCGCCGCCGCCAACCGATCCGCGTAGCGCTCGTTGAGTCTGGCGCACAGCCGTTCCGCCAGGCGGCGGGAGTTCACGAACACGATCGTCGACGCGTGCGCCAGGACCAGGTCAAGGACCCGTTCCTCGACCGCCGGCCAGATGGACGCCCGGGTGGGCTCCGCCGCGGCGGAGCCGCCGGCGTCGGCCTCGGCGGCTGGCCCACCGAGGTTCGTCATGTCCTCCACCGGGACGACGACCTCGATCTCGAGGGTCTTCGCCGCCGGTGGGCGCACGACGCCCACCGGCGCACTCCCACCGAGGTACCGGGCGACCTCGTCGATCGGGCGGACCGTCGCCGACAGGCCGACCCGCTGCGCCGGTTCGTCGAGCAGCGCGTCGAGCCGCTCCAGGCTCACCGCCAGATGCGCACCGCGTTTGGTGCCGGCCACCGCGTGGACCTCGTCGACGATCACCGTGCGCACCCCGCGCAGCGACTCGCGGGCGGCGCTGGTGAGGATCAGGAACAGCGACTCGGGCGTCGTGATGAGCACGTCGGGCGGACGGGTGAGAAAGCCGCGTCGTTCGGTGGCCGGGGTGTCGCCCGAGCGAATGGCGACGTCCACCTCGGGTTGGGGCAGACCCAGACGCTGCGCCGCCGCCCGCATCCCGGCGAGTGGGGCGCGCAGGTTGCGCTGCACGTCGACGGCGAGCGCCTTCAACGGGCTGATGTAGAGCACCCGGCAGCGACGGGTCCGCTCCGGCGGTGCCTGCGAGCGGGCGATCGCGTCCAGCGACCACAGGAAGGCCGCGAGTGTCTTCCCGGAGCCGGTCGGCGCGACGACGAGCGTGTTACCGCCGCCGCGGATGGCCTCCCAGGCGCCGCGCTGGGCCGGGGTCGGCGCGGCGAAGGCTGCCTGGAACCACGCCCGCGTCGGTGCGGAGAACGGCGCGAGCGGGTCGGCGGCCATGTCATCCAGCATGCCGTCCAGTCTGCGACGGGGCTCCGACAGTTTTCGTCGGCCGGGTCGAACGTCGGCGACGCCCCGTCCCGACGTTCGGTGCGCCACGGTGCACACTGGACGGGTGCGGCTGACCGAGTTCTGGGCAAGAATGAACACACAGTTCGGATCGAGCTACGCGGAGTCATTCGCCCGCGATCATGTGCTGGCCGGCCTCGGCGCCACGGTGGAGTCCGCGCTGGCTCGCGGGGATGATGCCCGGGTCGTGTGGCGGGCTGTGTGCGAGGAGTTCGACGTGCCCGCCCGGGAGTACTGAGGGGGTCCCCGGCGGCGTGTCGCTCCGCTATCGAACTCCTGTTCGGGTATGTTGTCCCCATGCGCCAACTTGTCCACAGATCAGTCCCGGCCCTCGAAACTGTCGGACCCAGGGCCTAGCGTCAGTCCCGTGGCCAAGAATCGACGACCTCAGCATGGAGTTACTCCGATGGCGGCAGGACTTGACCGTGAGAAGGCGTTGGAGAACGCCCTCGCACAGATCGACAAGGCGTTCGGCAAGGGATCTGTCATGCGGTTGGGGGACGAGACCCGGCTGCCGATCCAGGTCATCCCCACCGGGTCCATCGCGCTGGACGTAGCGCTGGGCATCGGCGGGCTCCCTCGCGGGCGCATCATCGAGGTGTACGGCCCGGAGTCCTCGGGAAAGACGACGGTCGCCCTGCACGCGGTGGCCAACGCGCAGGCTATGGGGGGCATCGCGGCGTTCATCGACGCCGAGCACGCGCTCGATCCGGAGTACGCCGGGAAGCTCGGGGTGGACACGGAGGCGCTGCTCGTCTCCCAGCCCGACACCGGTGAGCAGGCCCTGGAGATCGCGGACATGCTGGTCCGCTCCGGCGCGCTGGACATCATCGTCATCGACTCGGTGGCCGCGCTCGTGCCGCGTGCCGAGATCGAAGGCGAGATGGGTGACAGTCATGTCGGGCTGCAGGCCCGGCTGATGTCGCAGGCGCTGCGCAAGATGACGGGGGCGCTGGCGAACTCCGGCACCACCGCCATCTTCATCAACCAGCTGCGGGAGAAGATCGGGGTCATGTTCGGCTCGCCGGAGACGACGACCGGTGGAAAGGCGCTGAAGTTCTACGCCTCGGTGCGGCTGGACGTCCGCCGGATCGAAACTCTCAAGGACGGTGCCGAGGCGGTGGGTAACCGCACCCGGGTGAAGGTCGTGAAGAACAAGGTTGCCCCGCCTTTCCGTACGGCGGAGTTCGACATCGTGTACGGCGGTGGAATCAGCCGTGAGGGCTCCCTTATCGATATGGGTGTCGAGCACGGCATCATTCGCAAGTCCGGTGCCTGGTACACCTATGACGGCGACCAGCTCGGTCAGGGCAAGGAGAACGCCCGCTCCTTCATGCGGGACAACCCCGACCTGGCCAACGAGGTCGAAAAGAAGATCAAGGAAAAGCTGGGCATCATTCCGACGCTTGAGGCCGAGGCCGAGGCCGAGGCCGCGGTCGCGGCGCCGGTCCCCGTCGACCTCTAGCGGATGCGTACGGGTCGGCAGGACGCCGAACGTGGCCCGACCTCCGCTGGTGTTGCCGGGCGTGATCCGGCTGACAGCGGTGGCCGAGCCGTCGACCCGGTGGCGGTGGCGCGGGAGATCTGCCTGCGTCAGCTCACCACCCGTGCACGAAGTCGGGCCGAGCTCGCCACGACCCTGCGCCGCCGCGGTGTGGTGGACGACGTCGCGGAGACAGTGCTCGACCGGCTGACCGCGGTCGGTCTGGTGGACGACAGCGCTTTCGCCGCGGCCTACGTCTCCTCCGCGCGCACTCATCGTGGTCTGGGGCGTCAGGCGCTGGCGGCGGAGCTTCGGCGCCGTGGAGTGGAGGCCGACGTCGTGCAGGTCGCGACCGAGGCCGTGGGCGACGCGGAGGAAGAGGACGTCGCCCGAGATCTGGTGCGGCGTCGGTCCGCGGCGATGCGCGGGCTGCCCGCGCCGGTGCGGGCCCGGCGGCTGCTGGCTCTGCTGGCTCGACGTGGCTACTCGGCGCAGTTGGCTTCGCGGGTCGTGCGTGAGGAGCTCGCGGCAGATGATCATGACATCGGTGGCGCGCGCCGCGGCGGCACGGATACCGATGGCCCCGATCTCGATGCTCCTGGCCCCGATGGCCCTGACCCGGGTGGGCTGGGGCTGGACCTGGAGGGCGAGGAGGCGAACTGGTAACCCGGCGTGTCCGACGGCGCGATTGCGACGGATGGCCCGTGACCGGCTATATCCACAGTTTCTTGACGCGGTAATCCGTCATGATCTACCCTTCGGGTCGAAAAGGTGACAGGGTCCCGCGGCGACGCGGTGCAGATAGCGCGATGTAGACAGCCGATCCACCTTCACACGTGGGCATCCGTCTTCGGCAGATGCCCAGGCCGGTGCGCTTCACCGTCCGTCCATCATTGATGGTCTGGTGTGGGCGCGTCGAAGCGAGCCCACCGGTCGGTGGGGGCGTTCGCCTGCCGCCCACCACGGCCGTGTCCGCGCCAGGTCGTGGATCCTTCGCCGCTTCGGTTCAGCTCGCCCCCGCGAGCCGGACGACAGCGGAGGGAGCAGCGGTGGAAGGCGTCCTGATCATCGTCCTGTCCGTCGTTGTACTCGTGCTCGCCGGGCTGGTCGTGATGGTCGCCCGGCTCACCCATCCCGACGGTCGGCGGCCGCGCCCGGTGCGCGCGCGATCGAGGTTGCCCGCGATCGGCGACGTTGTGCGTGGGTTCGGCATCGGTTCCAGGTCCCTGCCCCTGGAATCGGGCGGTGTCCTGCCCCCCACGGCGGACGTTCCCGACGGGGCGGACGAAGAGCCGACCGTTCGAGTGCTCCCCGCGTCCGCCGCGGCAGGCCCCGTGCAGCGACAGCCGGCCGACGACAGGTCACAGCCGGCGCTGGCATCCTCCGCGGGTCCGCCTGGGACGCCGATCGAGCCAGCGACCGCCGAGGCAGCGGCCACCGAGACCGCGACCGCCGAGACCGCGAGCACCGAGACCGCGAGCACCGAGACCGCGAGCACCGAGGTCGAGGCGATCGAAGCTGGGGCGGGCGAGTCCGCGCCGGTGCTGGCTCGGGCGGAGCGGGAGGCGCAGGAGCGGCTGGTCCGGGCGGAGCGGGAGGCAGCGCAGATCCGGCGCCGGGGAGCCGAGGAGGCCGCGGCGCTGCGTGACCGGGCTCGGGCGCAGGCCACCGCGGAGGCGCGGCGGTTGGAGGCCGCCGCCCGCGACACGGCCCGTGCCGAGGCGGAGTCCGTCCGGGTGGAGACGGCGGCGATCCGGGCCGAGCAGCGGCTTCGGGCGGAGGCGCTGGAGGCCCGGGAGCAGCGCCTTGACCAGCGGGTGGCCGAACTCGACGAGCGGGTCGCGGACATTGACCAGCGGTCCGAACGGGTGACACACCGAGACCAGGAGCTCCGCGAGCGGGAAGCGGAGTGCGCCCGCCGCACCGCCGAGGCGGACGAACGTGACAAGCGGCTGCGGCAGGCGCTGGAACGCGTCGCCGGGCTCACCACCGCGCAGGCCCGGGCGGAGCTGATCACCAGCATCGAGCAGGACACCCGCCGCCAGGCAGCGCTGCGGGTCCGGGAGATCGAGACCCGAGCCGAGGAGGAGGGCGAACAGCGGGCTCGGCGCATTGTCACCACGGCGATCCAGCGGGTGGCCTCCGAGCAGACCACCGAGTCCGTGGTGACCGTCCTGCAGCTGCCGGGCGATGAGATGAAGGGGCGGATCATCGGCCGGGAGGGCCGCAACATCCGCACGTTCGAGTCCGTGACCGGGGTGAACGTCCTCATCGACGACACCCCGGAGGCGGTGCTGCTGAGCTGCTTCGATCCGGTCCGCCGCGAGATCGGACGGATCACGCTCGCGGCGCTGGTCGCCGACGGGCGGATTCATCCGCACCGGATCGAGGAGGAGCACGCCCGCGCCCAGGTGGAGGTCGAGGCCCGCTGCGTGCGAGCGGGGGAGGACGCCCTGGTCGAGACGGGAGTCTCCGAGCTGCACCCGGAGCTGATCGTGCTGCTCGGACGCCTGCGCTACCGGACCAGCTACGGCCAGAACGTGCTCGCGCATCTGATCGAAAGTGCGCATCTGGCCGGCCTGATGGCCGCCGAACTGCAGCTGGAACTGCCCCTGGCCAAGCGGGCCGCGCTGCTGCACGACCTCGGCAAGGCGCTGACCCACGAGGCGGAGGGTTCCCACGCGCTCGTCGGCGCGGATGTGGCGCGTCGGTACGGCGAGTCCGAGGAGGTCGTGCACGCCATCGAGGCCCATCACAACGAGGTGGCGCCGCGGTCGCTGTGCGCCGTGCTCACCCAGGCCGCCGACCAGATCTCCGGTGGTCGGCCCGGTGCCCGTCGGGCCAGCCTCGAGTCCTATGTGCGGCGCCTCGAAAGCATCGAGCGGATCGCGGGCGACCGGCCGGGCGTCGACCGGGTGTTCGCCATGCAGGCCGGACGGGAGGTCCGGGTCATGGTCGTACCCGAGGAGGTCGACGACGCGGCCGCCCATCTGCTCGCCCGGGACGTCGCCCGCCAGATCGAGGAGGAGCTGACCTATCCCGGCCAGATCCGGGTGACCGTCGTGCGGGAGACCAGGGCGGTGGGTACCGCCCGCTGATCAGCTCGTGGCGCTGCCGGCCGCGGCGTCCAGCGCCACGGTGGACCGCCCGGTGCCAAGGCGGCGGCTCTGTCGCTGGTCCAGCCACCGGGCCAGCAACGACAGCAGGCCGTTGGTCACGATGTACATCAGCGCCATCACCGTGTAGATGGGCAGGGCGTACCTGCTCCCGAGGAACTCCACCGCACCGCGGCCCGAGCGCAGCAGCTCGCTGTAGGCGATGACGAACCCGAGCGAGGTGTCCTTGAGCAGGGTGACCAGCTGGCTGATCAGGGTCGGGCTCATCCGTCGCACCGCCTGCGGCAGCTGGACGAGCCGGAACACCTGCAGCGGACGTAGGCCGAGGGCGGCGGCGGCCTCCGTCTGACCACGGTCGATCGAACGGACCCCGGCTCGGAAGATCTCGCTGAGTACCGCGCCGTTGTAGGCCGTCAGGCCGATGACCAGGGCCCAGAACGTCGAGATCTGCCAGCCGAGCGCCGGCAGCCCCAGGTAGGCGAACAGGATCAGCATCAGCACCGGCAGGCTGCGCAGCAGTTCCACCGCGGTGGTGGCGGCCCAGCGTGGCACACGGCGCTTCGATATCCGGCCCAGAGCCAGCAGCAGGCCGAGTGCGACGGCGAGCACCATGCCGGTGGCGGCGGCGCGCAACGTCGCGAGCAGCCCCTTCCACAGCAGGGTGCGCAGCTCCGGCTGGTCGAGGAACACCCGCCACAGCTCACCGTCGAGCTGGCCCTTGTCGGCCAGGCGGGTCAGGGCGAGGGCGAGCAGTCCCGCGAACACCGCCAGCGCGACCAGGCTGCCGTACAGAATCCGTCGTCGTCCCCGCGGTCCGGGCGGGTCGGCGAGGACCAGCGGTGTTGCACTCATCGCGTCCGCTCCAGCCGTCGTTCGGTGATCGCCAGTCCGCCGGCGAGCGCCAGGGTGAGGATCAGGTAGCCGACGACGCCGCCGAGCAGGACGGCGACCACGGCGTCCGGATTCGCCGTGGTCAGCCGCTGCACCACCCCGGTCAGTTCCTGGACGCCGAAGGCCGCGGCGATCGAGGTGTTGCGGATCAGCGCGCTGATCACACTGCCGAGTGGCTGCAGGACGGCCCGCAGCGCCTGGGGCAGCACGACCAGGCGCAGGTTCTGCCGAAAGGTCAGGCCCAGCGCCCGCGCCGCCTCCGCCTGACCGACGTCCACGCCGTTGATGCCGGCGCGCACCGCCTCGCAGACCAGCGCCGCATGGTAGATCGACAGCGCGAGGACGGCGAAGGCGAAGTACGAGAACACGATGTCCAGCCGCGGCAGGACGAACACCACGAAGAAGAACACCACCGTCAGCGGGGTGTTGCGGACAAGCTGCACATAGGCCGTACCGGCCCAGCGCAGCGGCGGGACCGGCCCGACCCGCATCGTCGCGAGCAGGGTGCCGCCGATCAGCGCCGCCACCGCGGCGAACAGGCTCAGCCCCACCGTGCGGCGGAAGCCTTCGGCGAAGATGTCGAGGTTGTCGAGGACGGTGTCGATCGCGAACTCCCTGTCGCTGCGGGCGGAGACGGTTGGGGCGGAGACGGTTCGGGCAGCCGTCTCCGCCCGCGTCGAGCTGCCGCGTGGCGCGGCGAGTCAGGAGTTGCGGGGAGTCAGGAGTTGCGGCGAGTCAGGTGTTGCGGAGAGCCAGGTGTCGCGGAGGGTCAGGAGGTGTAGCGGTCCACCGGCGGCGGCGTCGGCGTGGACTTCTCGACCTTGCCGACGGTGCTGCTGAACGCCTTCGCCCAGCGGCCGTCGCGGTAGGACGCCTCGAGGGTGTCGTTGATGAAGGTTCGGAACGCGGTGTCGCCCTTGCGGATCCCGATGCCGTACGGCTCCCTGGTGAACGGCTCGCCGACGAGCTTGAACGCGTCCGGGTCCTTGTCGATGAGGCCGAGCAGGATCACGTTGTCGGTGGTGACCGCGTCGACCTGGCCGTTCTTCAGGGCGTCCGCGCACTTGCTGTAGACGTCGAACAGGACGAGCTGGGCGGTCGGTACCTGGGTGCGGATGTTCTCGGCTGGCGTCGAGCCGCTGACCGAGCAGACCTTCTTGCCGGCCAGTGATTCCTTGCCGGTGATATCGGTGTTGTCCTTCTTCACCATGATCGACTGTCCGGCGACGTAGTACGGACCGGCGAAGTCGATGACCTTCTTGCGCTTGTCGTTGATGGTGTAGGTGGCGACCACCAGGTCGACCCGGCCCTGCTCGATGAAGGGCTCCCGGTTCGCGGACACGGTCTCCACGAAGTTGATCTTGTCCGTGGGAACACCCAGGGCGCCAGTGATGATCTTGGCGATCTCGACGTCGAAGCCCTCGGGCTTGCCGCTGAGGTTCTTCAGGCCGAACAGCGGCTGGTCGAACTTGGTACCGACGGTGATCTTGCCGGCGTCGTGCAGGCGGGCCATGGTCGTGCCGGGCGCGAAACTGGCGGTGGCACTCGGCGCGGCCGCGGTGTCGTCGCCGTCGCTGCCGCAGGCGGACAGCCCCAGCGTGGCCAGCAGCGCCACGCCGAGGGCGAGCGCGCCACCTCGCCGGTACGACCGATGACCTCGACCAGCCGGTCGACCTTGCCTGAACACTGTGCGCATGAACCATTCCTTCCGTGGGGGAGCGGGGCGTGGTACGCGAGCCGTCGGGCTGCCGAAGCGGGAAAGAAGCAGGAGACTGGAGGCAGGAAGCGGGGGATGCGGGCGGCGCCGCTCAGTGCCGCAGCACGCGGCCGAGGAAATCCCGGGCCCGCTCCGAGGTCGGTGCGTCGAAGAAGGTCGCTGGCGGGGCCGTCTCCACGATCCGGCCGTCGGCCATGAACGCGACCCGGTCGGCGGCGGAACGGGCGAAGCCCATCTCGTGCGTGACGACGATCATGGTCATGCCGCTGCTGGCCAGCGCCCGCATGACGTCGAGCACCTCGGAGATCATTTCCGGATCAAGGGCGGAGGTCGGTTCGTCGAACAGCATCAGGACCGGGTCCATCGCGAGGGCCCGGGCGATCGCGGCCCGCTGCTGCTGGCCACCGGAGAGCTGCCGGGGCAGCTGGTCGGCCTTGTCCGCGATACCCACCCGCTCCAACAGCTCCCGGGCCCGTTCCTCGGCCTGGGATCGCTTGCGGCCGAGCACCGTGACCGGCCCGAGTGTCAGGTTGTCGAGGATCGTCCGATGCGCGAACAGGTTGAACGACTGGAACACCATCCCGACCCGGGCACGCATCCGGGCCAGCTCGCGCCCCTCGGCCGGTAGCGGCCGGCCCTCGAACAGGATGCGGCCCTCGTCGATCGTCTCAAGCCGGTTGATGCACCGGCACATCGTCGACTTGCCGGAACCGGACGGCCCGATGACGACGACCACCTCACCGGATTCCACCGACAGGTTGATGTCGGACAGCACACGGTTGGCGCCGAACGACTTGCCGACCCCTTCCAGGCTCACCAGGGGCACTCGATCCTCCTGACGCGGAAACGGAAACGGTGGGTGATGGGTCGATAATCCCGATCCACGGCGAACCATGCCGCCAGACGCGCGCAGGAGTCGCGATCCCGACAGCCGGCGGGTGACGGCACGGCCCGGCGGTGTCCCGACCACCGGGTGGATGCGCGTGCCGTAGCCGACCTGTCGCAAACACGAGCAAGTGCACGTGATGTCGGCAGTATGTCGATCGTTCCCGCAAACGTCGCGATGACGCGCCGTCGTCGGTGGGCGCTGTCATGATGTGCCCGCTCGGGTCCCCGTAGGCTGGTAGGTGTGACCGGCCGCAGTTACGAGGTACGCACGTTCGGATGCCAGATGAACGTTCATGACTCCGAACGGCTCGCCGGGCTGCTCGAATCCGCCGGCTACGTCCCGGCGGCCAGCGGCGCCGAGCCGGACGTCGTCGTGTTCAACACCTGTGCCGTCCGGGAGAACGCCGACAACCGGCTGTACGGCAACCTCGGCCAGCTCGTGCCGGTGAAGAAGGGCCACCCCGGCATGCAGATCGCCGTCGGCGGCTGCCTGGCGCAGAAGGACCGGGCGACGATCCTGCGCCGCGCCCCGTGGGTCGACGTGGTCTTCGGCACGCACAACCTGCACCGGCTGCCGGTGCTGCTCGAACGCGCCCGACACAACGCCACCGCCCAGCTGGAGATCGCCGAGGCCCTGGAGGTCTTCCCCAGCACCCTGCCGACGCGGCGGGCCAGCCATCACGCGGCGTGGGTCAGCATCAGCGTGGGCTGCGACAACACCTGCACCTTCTGCATCGTGCCGAGTCTGCGCGGCGTCGAGCGGGACCGTCGGCCCGGCGACGTGCTCGCCGAGGTCGAGGCGCTGGTCGCCGAGGGCGTTCTGGAGATCACCCTGCTCGGCCAGAACGTCAACTCCTATGGCCGCTCCCTCGGTGATCCGGGCGCGTTCGCGAAACTGCTGCGGGCCTGCGGCGCCGTCGAGGGCCTCGAGCGGGTGCGGTTCACCTCGCCGCATCCACGGGACTTCACCGACGACGTCATCGAGGCGATGGCCACGACCCCGAACGTCTGCCACCAGCTGCACATGCCCTTGCAGTCCGGTTCGGACGCGGTGCTGCGCCGGATGCGCCGCTCCTACCGGCGGGACCGCTACCTCGGCATCATCAGCCGGGTCCGCGCCGCGATGCCCGACGCCGCGATCACCACCGACATCATCGTGGGCTTCCCGGGCGAGACCGAGGCCGATTTCAGCGACACGCTGGACGTCGTGCGCGAGGCGCGCTTCTCCGGCGCGTTCACCTTCCAGTACTCGCCGCGCCCCGGCACCCCCGCGGCCACCATGGACGAGCAGGTCGACCGGGCCACGGTCACCGAACGCTACGCCCGGCTGGTCGCCCTCCAGGACGAGATCTCCTGGGCGCACAACCGCGCGCTGGTCGAGCGCCGGGTCGAGCTGGTGGTCGCCGAGGGCGAGGGTCGCAAGGACGACGCCACCGGGCGACTGTCCGGGCGTGCCCGCGACGGCCGGCTCGTCCACTTCCGCGCCGCCGAGCTCGCCACCGGCCCGCTGGATGAGCACCCGAGGGCCATCGCGGCGGGCGACATCCGTCCCGGGGACGTGGTGGAGACCGTCGTGACCAGGGGCGCACCGCACCACCTGACGGCGGACGGGCCGGTGCTCGCCTGGCGGCGGACCCGCGCCGGGGACGCCTGGGAGCAGTCCAACCAGGCGACGACGCCCACGGCGGCGAACCGGCCGGGCGTCTCGCTCGGCATGCCGGCCCGCCGACCCGACCCGACTTCACCGCAGCCGCCGGACGCCGCGCCGGTGGACGCCTGCCGCGTCGGCGTTCCCGCGGCTGGTCCGCGGTGACGTTCGTCGCCGCGGCGGTCTGCCCGCATCCGCCGCTGCTCGTCCCCGAAGTGGGTGGGGCCGAGCCGGTGGCGGTGCGTCCGATCGCACTCGACGCGGTGCGCCGGCTGGCCGCGGCGGGCCTGGACCGGATCGTCATCGTCGGCGACACCGGCTCCGAGGCCGTGACGGTGGCCGCGCCCGAGACCGGCGGGATCGAGTACGGTCCCACCGCCACCGGCACGTATGCCGGCTACGGCGTGGACCTCGTCGTCCCGCTCGCCCACGGCCAGGCGGCACCGCCGGAGGCGAACCCCGACCCGTCGCTGCCCCTGTCCCTCACCGCTGGTGCCTGGCTGTTGGCGAACAGTGGTTTCACGGGTGCCCGCACGGCGCTGGGCGTGCCGGCGGCGTACTCACCGAGCCAGGCCGCCAAGCTGGGGGAACGTCTGGTCACGGGCAGCGCGCCGGACGAGCGGCTCGGACTGCTGGTGATGGGCGACGGTTCCGCCCGCCGCGGCATCAAGGCCCCCGGCCATCTGGACGAGCGGGCGGCGCCCTTCGACGCGGCCGTCGCGGCCGCCCTGGCCGGCGTCGACCCGGCCGGCCTGCTCGACCTCGACCCGGTGCTCGCCCGCGACCTGCTCGCGGCCGGACGCGCATCCTGGCAGGTCCTGGCCGGCGCCCTGCTCGCCGCGACCACCGGTACCACCGCGAGCGCCGCATCGGCTGGTACCGCCGTGAGTCGGGACGACACGCGCCGCGCGGTGTGGAACGGCGAGCTTCGATACGACGACGCGCCCTACGGTGTCGGTTATCTAGTAGCCGTGTGGATCCGGGGGGATGCGGGTCGTGAGGAATTGCGCGTGTGACCTGCCAGCGGGGATTCGGCGTACCGAGGTAGCGGGGCTGGCCGCACTGCGGGCCGAGGTGCCGGCGGGTCCGGTGGTGCTGCTGCTCGCCGGGTTCGCCGCGAGCAAGGAGGACTGGCTGCCGGTCCTGCCGGCGCTGGTCGCCGCCGGGTTCGACGTGACCGCTCTGGATCAGCGCGGCCAGTACGAATCGCCCGGGCCGGACGATGTCGAGGGTTATGCGCTGACCGCGCTCGCCGGGGACGTCCACCGGGTGGCGGCGGCGCTCGGTGGCGGACCGGTGCACCTGGTGGGGCACAGCTTCGGTGGTCTGGTCGCGCGGGCCGCGGTACTCGCCGAACCCACCGCGGTGCGCACGCTGACCCTGCTGTCCTCCGGGCCCGCGGGTATCGTGGGACGCCGCCGCGCGGCGCTGCGCAGGGTCGCGCGGGTACTGCGCCAGGATGGGCAGCCTGCGGTGTGGGCGACGTTGCAGGCCGTCGCACGCCCCCGCCCCGACCACACCGACGCGTTTCTGCGCCGACGTTTCTTCGCGCATCACCGCGCGGGCCTGGTCGCGGTCAGTGACCAGCTGCTGTCGGCCCCCGACCAGGTGGACGAACTGGCCGCGGTGGCCCGCCTGGCGGGGCTGCCCGTCCTGGTGGCACATGGTGACGGCGACGATGGCTGGCCGGCGACCGTCCAGGCCGACATGGCCCGGCGACTCGCCGCCCTCTACGAGGTGATTCCCGCCGCCCGCCACGACCCGGCCGCCGACAGCCCGCAGGCCCTCGCCGACCTCCTCATCCGCTTCTGGCAACCCGACAACCAGGCCCAGGCCGAAGCCCAGGCCGAGACTCGGGCCCATGCCGAGGGCCATGCCCAGGCCCAGGTGTCCGGAGCGGCCTGAACCGCCCCGCGTAGCTCCCGGCCGCCGCGCACGGCCCGGGCGACCATCACATATCGTGATCTTCTGGCCGGACGGGTGACTGTCGGTGCCCGGGGGTCCGTTATCGGCGGTGGGGGTTGGCCGGAGATCCACCGGGAGCGGCCTGGGCCCGCCGGCATCCGGTGGCCGTGGCACGATCCTGATCGTGACGAACGGGTCGGCGAGTGCGGGGAGTACGGAGAGCACGGCGGGCGCGGGAGGTACGCGGCGGCCGGTGCCACGGGGCCCGGTGGTGGCGGTGGTGGGGCCCACGGCGGCGGGCAAGAGCGACCTGGGCATCGAGCTCGCGCTCGCGCTCGGCGGTGAGGTCGTCAACGCCGACTCGATGCAGCTCTACCGTGGGATGGACATCGGTACCGCCAAGGTCCGCCTGGACGAGCGCCGCGGCGTGCCGCACCATCTGCTCGATGTCTGGGACGTCACGCACGCCGCCGATGTCGCGAGTTTCCAGCTGGACGCCCGGCGGGTGATCGACGCGCTGCTGGCGGCCGGACGGGTCCCGGTGCTCGTCGGCGGCTCGGGACTGTACGTGCGGGCCGCCCTGGATGATCTCAGTTTTCCGGGCACCGACCCGGTGGTGCGCGCCCGGTGGGAGGCCGAGCTGACCCGCCGCGGCTCGGGGGAGCTGCACGCGGAGCTGGCCCGTCGGGCGCCGCGGGCCGCCGAGGCGATCCTGCCCAGCAACGGTCGGCGGATCGTGCGGGCCCTTGAGGTCGTCGAACTGACCGGGGATTACGCGGCGACCCTGCCGGAACAACGCGCGGTCTATGACGTCGTCCAGATAGGCGTGGACCGAGACGATCTCGACGAGCGCATCACCCAACGGGTGGACAGAATGTGGAACGCGGGTTTTCCCGATGAAGTGCGTCAGTTGGTGGAGGGCGGTCTTCGGGAAGGTCGCACGGCGTCACGTGCGCTCGGATACGCTCAACTCCTCGCCTGGATGGACGGCGCAATGGAGTCCACAGATCAGGCCAAGCTGGCCACAATTTCCGCGACGCGGCGTTTCGCCAGGCGGCAAAGATCCTGGTTTCGCCGGGATAACCGGATATCGTGGCTGAACCAACCGGACGTCACACAGGCGCTGCGGCTGGTGGTTCGATCTGACGGGTGACCGGTTCGTCCGATCGCCGGAGACGTGGTCGTCGCAGGGCCGCGGCGGCGTGGAATCCGGCCCGCGGCGGCCTGTCCCGCGCGGCGTCTGGAGAGATCGCTGTGACCGTGCCCGCCACCGCCGGTGGTCTGCCACCTGACCTGGCTCTCGTCCCCGCGCTCTACGCGGCCTTCGACGATGGCTCGCTGCGGCTGCACTTCCAGCCCGAGGTGGATCTGCGCAACGGTTCGGTGCCCGGGATGGAGGCGCACCCGCGGTGGCAGCATCCCGAGCGGGGGGTGTTGGGTCCCGCGGAGTTCATGCCGATCGCCGCGGCGGCCGGGCTTGTCCACCAGGTCGACCAGTGGGTGCTGCGGATGGCGGTGACCGAGGCCCGGACCTGGCATCGGATGGCGGTCGGCACCCCGATCCGTCCGCCTCGGCTCTGGGTGAACATCGACGGGCGCCAGCTGGCCAGCCCCGCCTTCGTCACCGAGGTGGACCGGCTGATGTCCGGGCGGCTGCTGCCCGCCGGCGCGATCGGCCTGGAGTTCAGCGAACGGGCGCTGGGCCTGGCCGCTCCGGTCGTGCCGGGCCTGCTGGCCCACCTGCACGCCCTCGGCGTCGCGCTCGCGGTCGAGTCGTTCGGAACCTGGTTCGGTTCCCTGGCCGTGCTCGATCTGCTGCCGCTCGACCTCGTCAAGCTGGACGGTCTGTATCTCCAGGCCACCATGCGTGACCTGGAGGGGGAGGCGGTCGTGGCGGCGATCGTCCGCCTCGCGCACAGCCGGGCGCTGACCGTCGTAGCCGACGGCGTGGACTCCGCCCGCCTCGCCACCCGGGTCCATGACCTGGGCTGCGACCGTGCCATCGGCCCGGTGTTCTGCCCGCCGGTCCCCGTCGAGGACGCCCGGATGATCGCGCTCGGCCGGGGCCGCCCGGAGCGCTGGCACCGTCCGTCGCAACGCACCGACGAGCGGCTGCGAGCCTGGGTGTCGGCCGCCGGACCACGAAGCGGAGCCGAACCCAGCCAGACCGAACCGCAGCGGGCTGAACCGCGTTGAGCCGGGCTGAGCGGCCGCGGGCACGCCCGTACGATGTGCCGGTGCGCGATGACCAGCAGCTGCGGTTCGTCAAGGGGCAGGGCACGGGCAACGACTTCGTGATCCTGCCCGATCCGGACGGCGATCTGAACCTGACCCCGGAGCTGGTCCGGGCGTTGTGTGACCGGCGTACCGGTATCGGCGCGGACGGTGTCCTGCGGGTCGTGCTGTCGGCCGCGGCACCGGAGGCGGTGCCGTTCGTCGGTTCGGCCCGCTGGTTCATGGACTACCGCAACGCCGATGGTTCGCTCGCCCAGATGTGCGGCAACGGGGCCCGGGTGTTCGCCCGCTACCTCGTCGAGGCCGGTTATGTCCGCCCCGGCGGCTTCGTGCTGGCGACCCGGGCGGGCCTGCGCCGCGTCGAGGTGCCGCCGGTCGGGGACGTCACCGTGGAGATGGGCCCGCCGTCCTTCTCCGCGCGGGCCGCGGCGGGCCCGTCCGCGCCGCCGGTCAGCGTCGCCGGGCGGGAGTTCGACGCGGTCGCCGTGTCGATGGGCAACCCGCACGCCGTCTGTTTCGCCGACGATCTGGACGTCGCGGCGCTGCGTGGCCTCGACCTGAGCCGGGCGCCGCGGTTTCGCGCCGACGACTTCCCCGAGGGAGTCAACGTCGAGATCGTCGTGGATCGCCCGGGTGGCGGCGTGGCGATGCGGGTCTACGAGCGCGGGGTCGGGGAGACGGCCTCCTGCGGCACGGGGGCCTGCGCCGTGGCCGTGGCCTGGGCCGACCGCCATGGTCGCCGCCCCACCGGGGCGACGGCTGCTTCTGCGGGCGACGGCGGTGGTGCCGGTGCCGGTGCCGGTGCTGGTGGCGGTGAGGTCGAGGTGGCGGTGGACGTGCCCGGCGGGGTGCTGAACGTTCGGTGGCGGGCCGACACGGTGTTGTTGCGGGGGCCGGCCGAGCTGGTCTTCGACGGGGCGGTGCGGATCGGGATGCTCGGCGGTACGGGTCCGATTCCGACAAGACCGGCGCCGGCGGGCGAGCCTAGCCTGCGGTCATGACAGCCACCTTCAACGGCACTGGACTGATCGTCTCCGACCTGGCCCGCAGCCTGGCCTTCTATCGTCGGCTGGGGCTTGCCATCCCGGCCGACGCCGACGCCGAACCGCACGTCGAGGTCGTCCTGCCCGGCGGGCAACGGCTGTTGTTCGACACCGAGGCCACCATCCGTTCCTTCGATCCGGCCTGGGCGCCGGCCAGCGCCGGTCAGGGTCGGATCAGCCTCGCCTTCGCCTGCGAGGGCCCGGCCGAGGTCGACGCCGTCCACGGGGATCTGGTCGCTGCCGGGTACGAGAGTCACCTGGCGCCGTGGGACGCCTTCTGGGGCCAGCGTTACGCGAGCGTCGTCGACCCCGACGGCAACACCGTCGACCTGTACGCACCGCTCGCGGCCACCGTCCCGGCGAGTTCCTGACCACGGCTCGTCCACCTGGTTCGTGGGCCGTCAACGCGGCGGCGGCGCGTCCACGGTCGGTGCGTCCACGCTGCTCGGTGCGTCCACGGTCGGTGTGACCCTGGCGGAGGCGAGCAGGTCGGTGGCGGTGAGGCCGGTGAGCGCCCGTACCTCGTGGGCGAGATGGGCCTGGTCGGCGTAGCCGGACAGGGCGGCCGTCAGGGCGAGTCCGTGGCCGGACCGGGCGGTGCGCAACGCCTCCTGCAGACGCAGGACGCGGCCCAGGGTCTTCGGGCCGTAGCCGAAGACCCGCCGGCTGCGGCGCAGCAACTGGCGTTCGCTCAACCCGACCGACCGTGCCAGCGCGCCCACCGTCACGCGCGCCCGCACGGCGGACACGATCGCCGGCGTCATCGGGTCGGACAGCCGCGTATCCGGTTGCCGTTCGAGCAGCGCCGTCTGGATGGCCAGCGCCCGGGCCGCGGTCTGCGGCCCGGCGGCGGCGACCTGGTCGGCGAGACGCCGGGCCGGGCCGTCGCCCCACAGCGCGGCCAGGTCGATCCGGCTGTCGCGCAGCGCCGCGGCCGGGGTGCCCAGCCGGGCCGGACCGTGACCGGGATCGAACCGGACGCCGACGTGGTGCACCCCGGATGCCCAGGGCACGACGGTGGCGGCCGTATCCGGACCGGCGACGATCAGCCGGCCATCCGAGCTCCAGATGATGTCGATGCCGCCGTCGGGAAGCACCCGGTGCGCCTCGCCGGCCTGACCACCCGGGCCGGCGTGGATCGCCCGATCGGGCCGGTCCGATCGGGCGATCCAGACGGTGGCCGGCAGCCCGATGGCGCGGCGCTCGCGATACACGAGCCCGACGCTACGCGCCATCTCGGCCGACCGGCGGCGTGGCACGAAGCATCGACCGGGATCGAACACCGCCGGAGATCCGCCCGAAACCATTCGCGATCGCCGCGTCGGCGTGGGACCCTGGCAGACGACGGAAGGACGACCGCCGCCCGCGGTACGCGGGTCGCGCAGCCCTTCCGATGGTCGCCGCACACGCGCGTGACCTGGCCAAACGAAGCGACGCGGAATGCCGCGGCAGCGGGCCGCGTTGAGAACGGATGGTATGACACTTCCTGCCGACGCCCTGGATGCGTCCACCATGGACAGATCACTCATCGAACTCGCCGACGACGATACGGCGGCGCTTTCTGGTTTCTTCGCCGATTCGGGTGATGGTTTCGACCTGGCGGATCGCGTGGCTCTGCGCCGCGTGCCGGGCCTGGCGACCGAACTCGAAGATGTCACCGAGGTCGAGTACCGGCAGCTCCGACTGGAGCAGGTCGTGCTCATCGGGGTGTGGACGTCGGGCTCGCTGCGGGCGGCCGAGGCGTCCATGGCGGAGCTCGCGGCCCTGGCCACGACGGCGGGTTCGGCCGTGCTCGACGCCCTCGTGCAGCGCCGCGACCGGCCGGACGCCGCGACCTATGTCGGCTCGGGCAAGGCGCGGGAACTGGCCGAGGTCGTCGCCGCGACCGGTGCCGACACGGTGATCTGCGACGGTGAGCTCACCCCGGGCCAGCTCCGTCAGCTCGAGGAGATCGTCAAGGTCAAGGTGATCGACCGTACGGCGCTGATCCTCGACATCTTCGCCCAGCACGCCACGTCCCGAGAGGGCAAGGCTCAGGTCGAACTCGCCCAGCTGCAGTACATGCTGCCGAGGTTGCGTGGCTGGGGTGAATCCATGTCCCGGGCCGCCGCCAGCGGCGGTGGTCGGGCACCCATCGGTACCCGCGGCCCCGGTGAAACCAAGATCGAGACGGACCGGCGTCGGCTGCGGGCGCGGATGGCCCGGCTACGTCGTGACCTGGCCGAGATGTCGACCGTGCGGGAGACCAAGCGTTCGTCGCGGCGCCGCGGCGAGGCGCCGTCGGTGGCGATCGCCGGCTACACCAACGCCGGCAAGTCCTCGCTGCTCAACCGGCTCACCGGTGCCGGAGTGCTGGTGGAGGACGCGCTGTTCGCCACCCTCGACCCCACCGTGCGCCGGGCGACCCTGCCCGACGGGCGGGCGTTCACCCTGACCGACACGGTCGGGTTCGTCCGTCACCTGCCGCACCAGATCGTCGAGGCGTTTCGCTCCACTCTGGAGGAGGTCGCCGATGCCGATCTCATCCTGCACGTGGTCGACGGCTCCGCCGCGGATCCGGCCGGGCAGATCTCGGCGGTGCGGGAGGTCCTCAACGACATCGACGCGGGCGGCGTACCCGAGCTGATCGTCGTCAACAAGGTCGACGCGGCCGAACCGACGGTGCTGGCCGAACTGCGTCAGCTCGCTCCGGACGCGGTGTTCATCTCCGCGCGCACCGGAGACGGCCTCAACGCGCTCGTCGAGGCCCTGAGCCTGCGGGTGCCACATCCGGACGTGGAGCTCACGGTCCTGCTCCCGTACACGCGGGGTGACCTCGTCTCGCGGATTCACGCCATCGGCGAGGTTCTGAGTCAGGAACACACCGGTGACGGCACGCGCCTGACGGCTCGGGTCTCACCGGCGCTCGCCGCGGATCTCGACATGTTCCGCGCCTGAGCGGGGGCCGGGCACCCCGGCATTGACCTCCACCCGAACTGGCCGGCCGCCCCCAGGCGGCCGGCCATCGCCCGTCAGACCCGGCGCAGCACCGCGACGATCCGGCCGAGGATGGACGCGCCTTCACCCGGGATGTCACTGAAGCTCGGGTTCTCCGGGTGCAGCCACACCTTGCCGTCACGCACCCGCAGGCGCTTGACCGTGGCCTCACCATCGATCATGGCGGCGACGATCTCGCCGTTGTCCGCCACCGGCTGCTGGCGCACGACCACCCAGTCGCCGTCGCAGATCGCCGCGCCCACCATCGACTCGCCGACGACCCGCAGCAGGAACAGGGTGCCCTCGCCGACGATCTCCCGCGGCAGCGGGAAGACGTCCTCGATGGCCTGCTCGGCCAGGATCGGCCCACCGGCGGCGATCCGCCCGAGCACGGGCACGTATGTCGCCTGCGGATCGCTGGCGGCACCGGGGGCGGCCGGCGCCTCGCCGGGGAACGCCGGCACCACTGTCGCGGCGCTCCCACCGCCACCGGCGCGGCGCGGGCGGTCGGCGCCGAGCACCTCCATCGCCCGCGGCCGGTTCGGGTCGCGCCGGATGTAGCCCTTCTCCTCCAGCATCTTCAGCTGGTGCGCCACGCTGCTGGTACTGGTGAGCCCGACTGCCTCGCCGATCTCCCGCACACTGGGCGGGTATCCGCGCCGCTCCACGGCCGCCCGGATGACCTCGAGCACCTTGCGCTGCCGGGGGGTCAGTCCGGGCGCGTCCGCGGGGTTGTCCGGGAAGGGCCGCACGTTGCCGCGGGCACCGCCTCGGCGCGTTCCCCTGCTTTGGGTGGTCATCGCTTACCGCTCTCCTCGTCGCATACCGCGTAGTGGCCGGACGGCAACCCCAGGTCGCGGACCGTGATTCCACGCGATCGCTGGTCACCTGGGGTGCCCAGCCTCGCCACGGCGTGCAGTGTCCGCGACCGGGGGGGATCGTCCGGTCCACACCTGATCGTCTTGACGGTAACCGGATGGTCGCGGAATCTCAAACGTCTGTTCGAGCGTGTCTCTTCCTCTCCCCGCGGGCCCGTGTCACAATCGACCAGTAGTTCGATCGAACGGGAGTTCGTAACCGGCTCCTGTCCGCTCGCTCCGGGAGGTTGTCGTGAGTGTGGACCACGCGACGCGGGTCGTCGATCTGGCGGTGGTGCGGGCCCAGCGGCGCGGTGGCGCCGGCGGGTGGGCGTGCCATCCGTCCACGGGGTTCCGGGGCGCGATGGGGGCTTCCGCAGCCGTGGCGGCGTCCGGGGGCGTGGCGGGTTCCCGGGTCGGGGGTGGCGCCGAGCCGCCGTTGAGGCTGACCCGGCGGGGTCGGGCGGTCGTCGTCGCGGTCATCGCGCTGTGTGTCGCGGCCGCGCTCACGGTGATGGTGCCGCGTGCGTCGCTGGTGCGGGCGGATGAGCCGCGGCGCGGGCATCTGGTCGTGGCGGGGGAGACCCTCCGGGAGATCGCCGTCGCGCTCGATCCCGATGCCGACACCGGGGCCGTGGTCGATCGGCTGATGCGGGTCAACCACCTGTCCTCGCCCGATCTCGTGCCCGGTGAGTTCCTGCTGCTGGAATGAGGTCGGCGCGGTCGCGAACGCCGGCTGGAGCGGGCTGTGCCGGTCGTGGCGGGGCGTGGCGGCCGGGTACCCCCGACGGGTCGAACACCCTGAGTCCTCGGCCTGGCGGCCGGCCGGTTGTCGCGGTGACCTGCCGGTATCCCACGGTCCCGGCCGGCACGGCGGTGCTCGCGGACGGTTGCGGACCATCCGCGCACGGGTGTCCCAGCGTGGCACTGCGGGGGGTCGTTGTCCCAGCCATGGTGTGGTGCGCTAGGGTTGGGCACAACATCTGGTGCGTCGAGAGTGGCGTCGAGAGTGGCGTCGAGAGTGGTCGTGCCGGTCCGGGCTGAGGAGGCGTCAACGCGTGCGGTGCCCGTTCTGCCGGCACCCGGACAGTCGTGTCGTCGACAGCCGGGAAGCCGAAGAAGGCTCGGCGATCCGCCGGCGGCGTTCCTGCCTGTCGTGCGGGCGTCGGTTCACGACGATGGAGGAGGCCTCGCTGCGGGTGGTCAAGCGCAGCGGGGTGGCTGAGCCGTTCAGCCGGGCGAAGGTGGTCGCCGGTGTGCGCAAGGCCTGCCAGGGCCGGCCGGTACGCGATGACGATCTCGCCCTGCTCGCGCAGCGCGTGGAGGACGCGGTGCGCTCCGCGGGCTCCGCGGAGGTTCCCGCCGAGGCGATCGGCCGGGCGATCCTCGGCCCGCTGCGGGAGCTCGACGAGGTGGCTTACCTGCGGTTCGCGTCGGTGTACCTCGCCTTCGAGTCGCTCACTGACTTCGAGAACGCGATCTCGGCGTTGCGGGCGGAGACATCCACCTCCCGCCGCGAGCCCGTTCACCCGGCCAGTCCCGTTGACCCGGCGGGTGAGCGTCCGTTCGGCGTGGGCTCGTCCCGTTCCGCGCTCCATGGCACCGGCCCGAACGGTGCTGGTCCGCCGGGCGGCGGCGCGCGGGCGCCCGGCCCCCTGGTCGAGGTCGCGGCCGAGCACGGCTGACCGCGCCCGGCTCGCATCGCTCGTAGCTCGAGTTCTGGAAGCACGACCTCGCCACGCCGGTCCGCCCCGGTGAGTTCCGGGACGACCTGACCCCGCCGACGTGGATTTATTCCGTATGCCCCGATTCGCTATGCCGCTACGGCCCGCCCGTCCTGGGATGCCGGCCGAGTAGCCGCCGCGGTCGGTGGTGCGCGGGCATCTCAGGCACAGCGCGGCCGCCGCGTCATGGCGAGCCGGCCCGCGCCGAAAAGCAGTGCGCCGAAGAGCACAAGGACACCACGAGGAGCGTCATGACCGAAAGCCGCGGCACGAAGGCGAGCAAGGCGGCGGCCAGGCCGTCCGGGCTGAGGATTCGCCGTTCGCGGACGACCGCCGGGGTCCATCCGTACGACGAGGTCACCTGGGAGTCCCGGGACGTCGTCATGACCAACTGGCGGGACGGCTCGGTCAACTTCGAGCAGCGCGGGGTGGAGTTTCCCGACTTCTGGTCGGTCAACGCCTCCAACATCGTGACGAGCAAGTACTTCCGCGGCGCGATCGGCACGCCGGTCCGGGAGTCCTCGTTGCGCCAGCTCATCGACCGGGTCGTGCTCACCTACACCGCCGCCGGACGGGAACACGGCTACTTCGCCAGTGACGCCGATGCCGAGATCTTCGAGCACGAACTGGCCTGGATGCTGCTCCACCAGGTCTTCAGCTTCAACTCGCCGGTCTGGTTCAACGTCGGCACCTCGGCACCACAGCAGGTCTCGGCCTGTTTCATTCTTTCAGTTGATGACACGATGGAGTCGATTCTCAACTGGTATCGGGAAGAAGGGCTGATCTTCAAGGGAGGGTCGGGGGCGGGGTTGAACCTGTCGCGGATCCGCTCGTCGAAGGAGCTGCTTTCCTCGGGGGGCACCGCGTCCGGGCCGGTGAGCTTCATGCGGGGCGCCGACGCGTCGGCCGGGACGATCAAGTCGGGTGGGGCGACCCGGCGGGCCGCCAAGATGGTCGTGCTGGACGTCGACCATCCGGACATCGTCGAGTTCGTCGAGACGAAGGCCCGGGAAGAGGACAAGATCCGGGCGCTGCGCGACGCCGGCTTCGACATGGACCTCGGTGGGCGCGACATCGCCTCGGTGCAGTACCAGAACGCCAACAACTCGGTGCGGGTCACCGACGAGTTCATGAACGCCGTCGTCGACGGTCAGGACTTCGCCCTGCGCGCCCGGCTGGACGGCCGCACGATCGAGACGATCGACGCGAGGAAGCTGTTCCGCACGATCGCCGACGCGGCCTGGGGTTGCGCCGACCCGGGCATCCAGTACGACGGCACCATCAACGACTGGCACACCTGCCCGGAGACCGGCCGGATCAGCGCGTCCAACCCGTGCAGCGAGTACGTCCACCTGGACAACTCCAGCTGCAACCTGGCGTCGCTGAACCTGCTGAAGTTCCTGCGCCCGGACCGGACGTTCGACGCCGACGCGTTCGTCGCCGCCGTCGAACTGATCATCACCGCGATGGACATCTCGATCTGCTTCGCGGACTTCCCGACGCCCGAGATCACCACGGTCACCCGTGCCTACCGGCAGCTCGGTATCGGCTACGCGAACCTGGGCGCGCTGCTCATGGCCAGCGCCCGGGCGTACGACTCCGACGGCGGACGGGCGCTCGCCGCGGGGATCACCTCGCTGATGAGCGCCACCGCCTACCGCCGTTCCGCCGAGCTCGCCGCCATCGTCGGCGCCTACGACGGGTTCGCCCGCAACGCCGACGCGCACCGCCGGGTCGTGCGCAAGCACGCCGCCGCGAGTGACACCGTCCGCGCCGCGCACGGTGAGGACACCCGCGTGCTGGCCGCCGCGTCGAGGGAGTGGGCGAAGGCACAGTCCGTCGGTGACAAGCACGGTTGGCGCAACGCCCAGGTCAGCCTGCTCGCCCCGACCGGCACCATCGGTCTCGCGATGGACTGCGACACCACCGGTATCGAGCCGGACCTCGCCCTGGTCAAGATGAAGAAGCTGGTCGGCGGTGCCAGCATGCGCATCGTCAACCAGACGGTGCCGGCGGCGCTGCGCGCCCTGGGATACACCGAGGAGACCATCGAGGCGATCGTCGAGTTCATCGCCGAGCACGGGCATGTCGTCGACGCCCCGGGTCTGCGCCAGGAGCACTACGAGGTGTTCGACTGCGCGATCGGCGAGCGGGCGATCTCCCCGATGGGGCATGTCCGGATGATGGCCGCGGTGCAGCCGTTCCTGTCCGGTGCGATCTCCAAGACGGTGAACATGCCCTCGACGGCCACCGTCGAGGAGGTCGAGGAGATCTACCTCGCCGGCTGGCGGCTCGGCCTCAAGGCCCTGGCCATCTACCGTGACAACTGCAAGGTCGGCCAGCCGTTGACGGACGTCAGGGGCGCCAGGCGGGACGCGGACGCGGCCGCCGCCAGCGCCGCCGTGTCCGGTGCCGGTGCCGTGCAGGCGGCACCCGTCGCCTTCGCGGCTGACGTCGAGTACCGGCCGGTGCGCCGTCGACTGCCGAAGACCCGCCCGTCCCAGACGGTGTCGTTCGCCGTCGGTGGCGCCGAGGGCTACCTGACCGCCGGCTCCTACCCGGACGACGGCCTCGGCGAGGTCTTCATCAAGATGTCGAAGCAGGGCTCCACACTGGCCGGTGTGATGGACGCGTTCGCCATCGCGATCTCCATCGGTCTGCAGTACGGCGTGCCGCTCGAGGCCTACGTCAGCAAGTTCATCAACATGCGCTTCGAGCCCGCCGGCATGACCGACGACCCGGACGTCCGGATCGCCCAGTCGATCATGGACTACCTGTTCCGTCGCCTGGCCCTGGACTACCTCGACGCCGACCATCGCGCCGAACTCGGCATCTCCACCGCCGCCGAGCGCACCCGCGCCGTCGCCGGCCAGTACGGCGCCTCCGTCGTCCCGGCCGCTCCCGTCGACGAGGCCCCGACCGCGCCGACCGCGCCGACCGCGCACAGCAACGGGGTGGCGCACGCGAACGGGCACGGGCACGGGCACGGGCCGGAGTACGTGGCCCGGGAACTGCGTCTCGCTTCGCCCGGTGAGTCGCTGATCGCCCAGACGGTCGTCGACGCCCCGCTGTGCTTCACCTGCGGTGTGACGATGCGCCCGGCCGGCAGCTGCTACGTCTGCGAGCAGTGCGGCTCCACCAGCGGCTGCAGCTGACCGCGGCCTGTCCTCGCGCGGCTGCCCGGGGCCTGTCCCCGGGCAGCCGATCCTGACGACCGACCAGCGTCGTTTCCGGGCGGTCGCCCCGCTGGGTCGCAGGTCCACTCCGGTGCCAGTCGTGGATGGCGCCAACCGTGCTACTCACCGGCTACGGCGGGCAGGTGCGTCCAGCGGCGTCAGCCTCCCAGCGCAGGACGCGGGGAACATCCGGGTGCTCGTTGTCGATCAGGAGATGCCGCGCGGCGGTGTAGTCGAAGGCGTCGAGGAAGTAGCCGTCCGGAGAATGTGATCCTCGGCGCCGGCGGATGACCTGGGGGTTGTGGAAGCCGTCGACGCCGGCGCGGATCACTGGCCGGCCCAGGCTGGCGACCACACCGGCCGTCTCGTCCGCCAGGATGATCTTGCCGGCGGCATCGGGCCCATCGATCGCGACCCGCAGTACTCGGTCCGCAAACGTGCTCACCAACAGGTCAGCGAGTGCCCGCACCACCGAGTCGTGGGGACCAGGAGTCAACTCGCGGCACCTTTCTCATCGCGGGTTCATCGGTCAGCGATCGCACGTGTACACGTTGGCGGTCGGTGGCGACCTGGCCGGTCGGTCTGGTTGGTGTGGTCCGTGGAGTTGCGGTGATCGGGCTGGTGAGTGACGGAGTGTCTCACTCGCCACTGACGGCGCGGCCGGAAAGCAGGTTGGTGGTGAACCTGGCGATGTCGTGAGCAAGTTCGGGGTGGGCCTCGGGGTGCGGGTCCTGCGATGTCGTGAGGGCGAGCACCGTGGCCAGCGCTGCGTCGGCAATGCTGTTCGCGTCGGCGAGGCCCCAGGTATGACCCTCTGACGTGAGGTGATCGAGGGTGAGCGCGGAGTGGCGGTACTCGCCGTTGATGGCGAGGGCGACCTCTCCGTCGGTGGGTAGATGCGCCTGCGGAACGACGTCGTAGGCGGGGCTGAGCGTCATCGAGCTGTCGGGGCGGTGTACCAGCGAGATGTTCTTCGCGTGCAGGTCGAGGTTGCCGACGGCGACCGAGACGACGACAAGGATGAACAGGCGCCGCAGCGAGTCGCTGTCACCGGCCACCGCGAACACGCGGGCGATGCGTTCAAGACTGACCCGTCCGCCGTACTTCTGGTACTTCTGGTTGCCGGACGCGCCGAGGACCTGGTTGAAGTCCTCCTGGTGGAGGCGACCCTGCGGGGCGTCCGAAGCACGGTCGTAGCGTTCGATGACGACGGCGGGCACGCCGTCGAACTGTTCGATCCACGTGTCGTGGCTGGTCAGGCTGGTGGCGCGGGCGATACGTGCGCCGTATTCCTCGTCGTAGATCGTTGTTGGATGGTCCTGCGATCGCGGTTTGAGGATGTGGGTGGACGGCCATCCATCGATCACTCGGTTCCAGCCACCACCGGTCCTGGCGAGCACGATCTTGTCCTGAACGCCGGCCAGCGAGGTCTTCCCGGTGGATGGATGGTTGCCGAGCGGCTCACGCCTGACATGAGTGAGCATGTCGGCAACGCCGGCGGCGGACAGTGGCTCCAGTGTGGGTTGTTTTGGTTCGCCGGGGAGGTCCGGGTCCCAGATCTGCAGGGCGCCGGCGACATCGCGGCCATACCGGCGCAGCAGGCCGATGACGTCCCGTTCGGCGACGTCAGCCTGCTCGGCGAGCCGGGTGAGCATCCGTCCCTCGGGAAGCAGTTCTCGAAAGAAGTTCTGCCGCCGGTCCCTGCGTGTTCGGGTGGGTACCGCCGTGAACGGGATCGCCGCGGAGAGAACGGTGCTGTCGAGACCGAAGGCGGTGACGGCGGCCGGATCGGTCAGGAAGTCGAAGGTGTGCGAAGGGCCGGCGAGTACCCCCACTCGAGTTCCGTACAGATCGACGACCAGGTCAGCCATCGCCTGGACCGGTCTGATCGGAGCTGGGGACGTCGCTGGCACGGTGGTCGGCGTGGTTGCCGGTCGCAGCGTCGTCCGGGGGTGTGATGGTGGCGGCCAGTTCCATCCCGGTGGCGCGCATGGCGGCGAACAGGCGGTCCATGACGATCGATGGCTTGCCGGCCTCCAGTTCCCAGATGTACTTCTGCGTGGTTCCCAACCTGCGGGCGAGCTCGCGCTGGCTCAGCCCAGACAGCAGGCGGGCCTGCGCCAGGATGCGTCCCAGCGACTCGGCACTCGTGACCTTCCCGGTGTACGCCATCGCACCAACCGCCATCTCCACGTTGTCGACTTCGATATGACCGTCATGGCCGTTGACTACTATATCGAAGTCGCCACGCCTGGCGTAGCTATCGACGTGGTGTGCTCCGTAAAGCTGCGGTGATCGGGATGGCGGTTGGTGGTGGAGGCCAGACTGTGGCAGGACGCAGGTTCAACACCGCGGGGCGGTGTTACATGATCCCGGCTTCGGCGCGTCCGTCGGAGCTGGATGGCTACCTGAACCACCTCGGCCTGTCAGCTGGGTACGTCGTCCTGTTCGATCAGCGTCCTCAACCCGGGCCGGACAGGGACGGCCCGCTGGAGACGCGGACCAGCGCGTCAGGTCACACAGTGACCATCGCGAGGCCGACCGTCCCACCGCTTCCCGACAACCGGACCGAAGCCCTGCCGGGCTGAGATCACGGGCGGGCGGTTGCGCGCGGCCGCCCGGAGCTGGGCGACCGCGCGGGACAGGCAGGTCAGCGCTGGGTGGCGAGCAGGTCGATGAGCAGGGCGGCGGTCCAGGAGAAGCGGTTGCTGCCGGCGCCGGAGCCGTCCAGGGGGGAGTAGTACTCGTACATGGCGCCGGACGCGGCGATCACGTCGACGGTGTTGCGGCGCAGGTCGTCGGCGGCGTCGAGGCGGCCGTAACGCTCCAGGCCGTCGGCGATCAGCCAGTTCATGTTCACCCAGACCGGGCCCTGCCAGTAGCAGCGAGGCAGGAAGGCCGGGTCGTCCACCGGGACGCTGGCCACACCGAACCGCGACCAGTACCGAGGTGAGCTGATCATCTTGACCATCGCGTCGACCCGGTCGTCGGGAACGACCCCGGCGTACAGCGGTAGCAGGCCGGCGATCGTCTCGTGCCGCAACAGTGTGTGGTTGCGAAAGTCGCGGCTGTAGTAGAGCCCGTCCACGGCCAGTTGGCTGATGGCCTCGCGGGAACGGCGGATCGAGCGGCGCAGCCGGGGCGGGATGACCTCGCCGATCTCCGCCGCGATCGTCGCCAGCTGCTCGTTCGCCCGGACCAGGATCGCGTTGAACGCCACGTCCTGCACCAGTGGGACGATGGTGCGCCGGATCTCGCGGAAGTTGTAGTGGGATCGGCGCAGCTCGCGCACGATCCGGTAGAGCGTGAACAGGTCGCCGGAGGTCAGCCGTTCGTCCGGGGGGACCTCCTTGGAATCGCGGCGCAGCGCGTCGAGCGCGTCGTCGCCGTTGACGCGGCGCAGTACCCGGACTCCCAGCGGTGCGGCCGGGCGGGTGATCTCCATCCAGGTCGGGGTGTTGTCCATCCCCGACTCCCAGGAGTGCACGAGCGCCACCAGCCCGTCGTCGTCCGGGTCGCGCTCGTCGTAAAGCCACTGGTGAAAGCGCAGCAGCCCCGGGTAGAGCGCGCGGTAGAACGCGGCCCGCTGGGAGCCGGTCATCACCTCGCCCACCCGCACCGCCGCCTCGGCGATCATCGGTGGCTGGGTGACGCCGGTGCTCTGCATGCCGCCGGCCGTCGTCGTCACCCGGTCGCAGCGCCAGCGCTGCGGGCCGGCGTGGTAGAAGTCCGTGGTCTCGGCGAAGATCACGTGGGGGATCATGCCGCTGGGCCACTGGCCGCGCAGCAGCGACAGGATCTCGGCCGCGGCCCGGTCGGGGTCGAGATGGCGCAGCCCGATCGCGATGAAACACGAGTCCCAGAGCCACTGGTGCGGATACAACGTCGGCGATGGCCGGGTCACGTCGCCGAGGTCGTTGCCGCGCAGCACCGAGACCGCGGTCTCGCGTAGCGCCGCCAGCTCTGCCGGGAGGCTGGGTGCAACCATCGTGTGAGAGTAGCCGTCACACCCTGTGCGCCCTGGTAGGCCGCCCCGGGTGTGGCCCGCATTACCTGGGCGGGTGCGGACCGTGGCCGGTTCGGGTGGCGCCGCCGACACGCCGACGACATGCTGGGAGCAGACGGTCACGGGACGGCAGCGGGACAGCGGCGGGACAGTTCTCGGACGGTGCGAGGGCGCGCCCGGGTGGGGGTCGCCGTCCGGGGGAGTTGTCGGCACCTTGTGGTGGGGCGCACGCGCCGGAGCGGCTCGATGGCGGTAGCGAACCGGAAATGTGGCGCGCGCGGCAGTCGCCGTAAATTTCTCGCCATCCGTAATTATGGGACTACTCTTCGTTGAAGATGTGGGGTCGCGACGGGGGTCCGGGTACGCAAGACGGTCAAGATAGTTCGCTGAACACGCCACACGAGGGGATCTGACAGGTAGTCTTCGCGACAGCGGGTTCAGCGTCTCGAAGGCCAGGGTCTACACTGCCGGTAGGCCCGGCGATCGCTGATGTCCGGGTGCGCCCTGCACAGGGAATGGTTCCGCAGCATCGTTCGTTGCCTCCCTTGTGCACGGAAACAGACGTCCCACCCGCACCGACCATCGGATTTGCCACTGATGACGCTGCCTGCCCTGGACCTTGCCGAGCGTACCGACGAGAACCGCCCGCGTAGCCCGCGGCGTACTCGCCGGTCCGCCACCTCTGCCCGTACCTCTACCAGTCGCTCTCTGGCGGCCGTGTCCGATGACATCGACGAGCTTGACGTGAGCGCGGTCGCCGATGTCATCGCGCGCGGTCGCGAGGCCGGCGAGATCAGTCGTTCCGAGCTGAGGGACGCCCTCGAGGCCGCCGACATCGGCCTTGAGCTGCTCCCGGCGCTCATCGCGCGGCTGAACGCCGCCGGCGTCGAACTCCTCGAGGAGGAGGACGGCGAAGCGGCCGACGAGGTCACCGCCGCCACCCGCGCCACCGCCGAGCACGCCGGCACCGCGGATCTCGTGCGCATGTACCTGCGCGAGATCGGCAAGGTGCCGCTGCTCAACGCCGCTCAGGAAGTAGAGCTCTCCAAGCGGGTCGAGGCCGGCCTGTTCGCCGAGCACAAGCTGGAGGCCGTTCCCGAGCTCCCCGCGGATCTCCGCCGGGATCTGGCCCTGCTTGTCAAGGACGGGCACGCTGCCAAGCAGCAGCTCGTCTCGGCGAACCTGCGCCTGGTCGTCTCCGTCGCGAAGAAGTACAGCGGTCGCGGGATGACCCTGCTGGACCTGGTCCAGGAGGGCAACCTCGGCCTCATCCGCGCGGTGGAGAAGTTCGACTACGCCAAGGGCTACAAGTTCTCGACCTACGCGACCTGGTGGATCCGCCAGGCCATCGGCCGCGCGCTGGCCGACCAGGCCCGCACGATCCGCATCCCGGTCCACGTGGTCGAGCAGATCAACAAGATCACCCGGCTGCAGCGCCAGCTCGTCTCCACACTCGGTCGCGAACCGACCGACGAGGAGCTCGCGCTCGAGCTCGACATGCCGATCGAGCAGGTCGTCGAACTGCGCCGCTACGCGCAGGACACGGTCAGCCTGGAGACGTCCGTCGGTGACGACGGCGACTCCGTGCTCGGTGACTTCATCGAGGACTCGGACGCGACCTCGCCGGCCGACGCCGCCTCCTACGGCGCCATGCAGGACGAGATCGACAACGTGCTCGGTGGGCTCAACCCGCGGGAGCGGGAGGTGATGCGCCTGCGGTTCGGCCTGGCCGACGGCAAGCAGCACACCCTGGCCGAGGTGGGTAACCGCCTGGGGCTGACCCGTGAGCGCATTCGCCAGATCGAGCGGGACACGCTGCGCGAGCTGCGTAAGCCCGCGGTCGCCGGCCGGCTGCGCGAGTTCCTCGACTGATCGCCGACCGCCGGCACCACCCCCCGCCGGCGGTCGAGGTGATCCCCGCCCTGTGGCGGGCACGCGTTCGAGGTCTCGGGTGGCACCCGCCCGAAACCGCGGTGGAGGGTGACCGCGGCGCCGGGAGACCGATGGCAGCCGGATCTTCGCTGATCAGCAGCGAAGATCCGGCTTTTTGTCTGCCACCTGGCCGGCTACCGCGTGGGAGCCGGCCGGACACCCCGTCGGCGGGCGTCGGCGGCCGACGCGAACGCCACCAGCGCCTGTGGGTTGGCCACCGCGTCCAGGCTGACCACATCGGCCAGCGGCACGCCGGTGAGCAGCCGTTTGAGCGGAACCTCGAGTTTCTTGGCGGTGTGGGTGCGTGGCACGGCACCGATCTCGATGATCTCGTCGGGCACGTGTCGGGGGCTCAGTTCGGTGCGTAGCGCCGTGCGAATCCGCTCGGCGGTCCGCTCGGTCAGCCCCGGTTCGGCGAGCACCACGAACAGCAGGAGCCCGGCGTCATCCGCGGCGTCCGAGACGTCCACGGCGACACTGTCGAGCACCTCGGGGAGCGCTTCGACGACGCCGTAGAGCTCCGCCGTGCCGATCCGGACCCCGTGTCGGTTCAGCGTCGCATCCGAACGCCCCTCGACGACGGCCCCACCGGCGGCGGTGAAACGCACCCAGTCACCGTGTCGCCAGACCCCGGGATAGGCGGCGTAGTAGGTCTCCCGCAGCCGGTCACCGCCGGGATCATTCCACAGGGCCACCGGCATCGACGGCATCGGCGCGGTCACCACGAGCTCGCCGACCTCGCCGACCAGCGGTGTGCCCGCGGCGTCGAAGGCCACGGCGGCGCAGCCCAGCGCCCGGCCGCTGATCTCCCCGGCGAGCACCGGCTGGGTGGGCAGGCCGGCCAGCAGCGCCGTGCACACGTCGGTGCCGCCGCTGATCGAGGACAGCAGCACGTCCGCGCGCACCGCGTCGTACACCCACGCGTAGCCCGACGGCGACAGCGGCGAGCCGGTCGACCCGATCGTGCGCAGCAGGGAGAGGTCCGCGTTCTGGCCGGGTACCAGCCCGGCGTCCCGGCAGGCGTGCAGATAGGCGGCGGAGGTGCCGAGCACGGTGAGCTCCAGCGCCTCGGCGAGCCCGAACTGGGTGCCGAGCGTCGGATAGCCCGGCGCGCCGTCGTAGAGCACCACGGTGGCGCCGACCAGCAGGCCGGAGATGAGGAAGTTCCACATCATCCAGCCGGTCGTGGTGAACCAGCAGTAGCGGTCGTCCGGGCCGACGTCCAGATGCAGGGCGAGGGCCTTGAGATGTTCGAGCAGGATGCCGCCATGCCCGTGGACGAGGGCCTTGGGCGGGCCGGTGGTACCCGAGGAGAACAGGATCCACAGCGGGGCGTCGAAGGCGACGCGGGTGAAGGTGAGCTCGCCGGGGTCGGTGGCGAGAAGTTCGTCCCAGGTGAGCAGGTTCGCCACACCGGCCTCCCGGGCGCGGGTGTAGGCGTCGGGTGCCAGGTAGGGCACGATCACCGTCGCGGCGAGGTCCGGCAGGTCCGCGGCGACGGCGGCCAACGCCCCCACCGTGTCGTAGGCGCGGCCGCGGTGGCTGTAACCGTCGACGCCCACCAGCACCGTGGGTGAGATCTGGGCCAGGCGGGCGGCCAGCGCCGTCGGGCCGAGCTCGGGGGAGCAGGACGACCACACCGCTCCGATGCTCGCCGTGGCCAGCATCGCGACCGCCGCGTAGACGGTGTTCGGCAGCACCGCGCCGACCCGGTCGCCCTCGGTGACGCCCAGGGCACGTAGCCCCGCGGCGGCGCGGGCGACCTGGCGGCGCAGTTCGTCCCAGGACACGACGGCGGTGGCGCCGTCCTCGCGCACGCCGATGAGGGCGGCGGCCGGGCCACGGCGGGTCAGCGCGTTCTCGGCGTAGTTCACCCGTGCGCCCGGGAACCAGCTGGCGCCGGGCATCGCGGGGTCGGCCAGTGCCGGACCCGGGCCGCGGTCACCGACGGCGGCGCAGAACTCCCAGATCGACTCCCAGAAGGCGCCGAGTTCGTCGACGGACCATCGCCACAGGGCGGCGTCGTCGTCGAGGACCACCCCGCGTTCCTGTGCGAGCCAGTCCCGGTAGTGCGTCACTACCGCCTGCCTGGCCCGTTCGGGGGAGGGACGCCACAGCGGTGCGCCCAGTGGTGTCCGGGACGGGGCGTCGGGCTGGTGGGCCTCCCCGTCGGCCGTCGCCGTGAGCGGTACTGATCCGTCAGCTGCCACGGGCAATGACCCTAGGGTATTTCCGTTGGGCACACGGCGAGGCGGCCGGCGTGCGCGCCCCCGACCCACCTCGCCCGCCACCCTCGCCGGCCGCACCGACGGCCCGCACCGTCCGCGTGCGGCTGCCCGACAACGCCCGTTGGGGCTACCGTCGAGGCGTGATGGTGCCGACGCTGCTGGCCTGGGATCCCGCGATGGCCCGCTACGACTTCGGGCCGCAGCATCCGCTGCACCCGGTGCGACTGGGCCTGACCATGGACCTGGCCGGGCAGCTGGGTGTGCTCGACGCCGCCGGGGTGCAGGTCGCCGCCCCCAGCCTCGCACCCGACGACCTGCTCGAACTCGTCCATGATCCGGCTTATGTCGCCGCGGTACGGGTCGCCCCCGAACCGGTGCACGCCCGCCTCGCCGCCCGTTTCGGGCTGGGCGGCAGTGACAATCCGGTGTTCGCCCGGATGCACGAGGCCGCGGCGCTGATCACCGGTGGGACGCTCGACGCCGCCCGGGCGGTGTGGGGTGGCCCGCCGCGGCACGCGGTCGCCATCGCCGGTGGGCTGCACCACGCGATGCCCGGGGCGGCCAGCGGCTTCTGCGTCTACAACGATCCGGCGGTCGCGATCGCCTGGCTGCTGTCGGCCGGCGTCGACCGGGTCGCCTACGTCGACATCGACGTCCACCACGGCGATGGTGTGCAGGCCGCGTTCTACGACGACCCGCGGGTGCTCACGATCTCGCTGCACCAGTCGGGGCACAGCCTGTTCCCCGGCACCGGATTCCCCGAGGAGTCCGGTGGGCCGCAGGCGGCGGGCAGCGCCGTGAACGTCGCGCTGCCGGCGGGCACCCGCGACGCGGGCTGGCTGCGCGCGTTCTCCGGGGTCGTGCCGGTGCTGCTGCGCGCGTTCCGGCCGCAGGTGCTCGTCACCCAGCATGGCTGTGACACCCACAGCCTCGATCCGTTGGCCGATCTGGAGCTGTCGGTGGACGGGCAGCGTGCCTCCTACGAGGCGCTGCACACGCTGGCCCATGATCTGTGCGAGGGCCGCTGGCTGGCCTGCGGCGGCGGCGGGTACGCGCTGGACGCGGTGGTGCCCCGGGCCTGGACGCAGCTGCTCGCGATCGCCGCGCACCATCCGCTCGAACCCAGCGAGGTGCTTCCGGTGCAGTGGCGCGCCGCCGCGCCGGAACGGGTCCGGGCGGCCACCGGTCTCGAGTCGGTCGGCTCCGTCAACGGCATGCCGCGCACCCTCGGGGACGGCGCGAGCGTGCGCTACCGGCCCTGGGACGCCGGTGACGGCGACCCGGACAGTCCGCTGGACCGGGCGGTCGCCCGGACCCGCCTCGAGGTGCTGCCGCTGCACGGCCTCGACCCGTCGCGCGACCGGTGAGCGACCCCGTACCGCCGGTGGTCTATCCGGCCGAATGGGAAGCCGACGTCATCCTGACCGACGGCGGGACGGCCCACATCCGGCCGATCCTGCCCTCGGACGGGCCGCTGCTACGGGCGTTCTGGACCAGACTCTCCCCGCAGACGATCTACTACCGCTACTTCGCCGCCCGCCGATCCCTGACCGACGAGGACATCCACCGGATGACCGTGGTCGACCAGCGTCGCCGCGGCGCCCTCGTCGCGATGATCGGCGACGATCTGGTCGCGCTCGCGCACTGGGAGGGGGCGGCGTCCGGGCCGGGTGAGGCCGAGATCGCGTTCCTGGTCCAGGACGACCAGCAGGGCCGTGGGTTCGGGTCGATCCTGCTCGAGCACCTGGCGGCCGCCGCGCGTGACCGCGGGGTGCGCCGGTTCGACGCGGACGTGCTCAGCGAGAACCGGCAGATGATCCGGGTGTTCATCGAAGCCGGCTACACGGTGGCGCGGACGTTCGACTACGGCGCGGTGCGGCTGTCGTTCGAGATCGCGCCGACCGAACGGTCCGTCGACGTGATGCGGGCCCGCGAGCACCGGGCGGAGGCGGCCTCCATCCGCCGGCTGCTGCATCCACGGGCGATCGCCGTGCTCGGCGCGGGCCGTTCCACCGGATCGGTCGGCAACGCGGTGCTGCGCCATCTGCTCGCCGGTGGCTTCGACGGCCCGGTGTACCCGGTCAACCCCGCCGCCGCGGCCGCCGGCACCTCGGTCGCCTCCATCCGGGCCTTCGCGAGCATCGCCGACGTGCCCAGACCGGTGGACCTGGCCGTGGTGTGCGTGCCGCCGGGGGCGGTGCCCGGGGTCGTCGCGGCCTGCGGGCTGGCCGGCGTCTGGGGCATCGTGGTGATCACCGACCAGCGCGACGACGCCGCCGACGAGATGCTCGTCGCCGAGGCGCGCGCCGATGGCATGCGGGTGGTGGGGCCGGCGAGCATGGGTGTGCAGAACCCGCGCGCCGGCCTGAACGCGAGCATGGTCCCGTGGATGCCGCCGGCCGGTCGGATCGGCTGCTACGCGCAGTCCGGTCCGTTCGGCGGGGCGATCATCGAGACCGCGGCGGCACGCGGGGTGGGGCTCTCCGGCTTCGTCTCCGCCGGTGACCGCGGTGACGTCAGCGGCAACGACCTGCTCCAGTACTGGGAGGAGGACGACGCCACCAGCGCGGTGATCATGCACCTGGAGACGTTCGGCAACCCACGCAAGTTCGTCCGCCTCGCCCGCCGGGTGGGCCGGCGCAAGCCGGTGGTGACGGTCTACTCGGGACGTTCCGTGCTCGACGACGCCCTGTTGCGCCAGGCCGGCGTGATCGGCGTCGACCGGCTCTCCCAGGCCTTCGACGTCGCCCTGCTGGTGACCTCCCAGCCGCTGCCGGCCGGTCGGCGGGTGTGTGTCGTCGGGGACTCACGGGCCCTGGTGCGCCTGACCGCACGGGCCGCGGGCGCCGCGGGCCTGCACGCCGAGGAGGTGCTGCTGCCCGCCGACGGCGACCCGGCGATGTTCGCCGCCGCCCTGGTCGACGCCGCGGGTCGGGCCGACGCGCTGATCGTGGCGGTGGTGCAGCTTCCCGTCGCCTCACCCACCTCGGCCCTGGACGGGCTGGCCCGGGCGGTCGGGCGGATCGAGGTGCCGGTGCTGGCCGCGATGCGCGGGGTCGCGCTCCCGGAGAGCCTGACCGGTGTCCCCGCCTACCCGTCCCCGGAGGCGGCGGTGGCGGCGCTACGCCGCGTCGTCGGCTACGCCGAGTGGCGGTCCCGGCCCGGGGGTGTCGTGCCGACCCTGCCCGGCCTGCCGACACGCGCCGAGGACGTCCGGGCCGTGCTCACCGCGCCCGAGGTCGCCGCGCCGGTCGGTGAGCCCGGCGCGTCCCGGCGGCTCTCCGACGAGCGGGCCACGGCGCTGCTCGCCCTCTACGGCATCACGGTGCTCGCGGCGCCGGTGGTCACCTCGGCGACGGAGGCGGTGGCGGCCGCCGACGCGCTCGGGTACCCGGTGGTACTCAAGTCGCTGGCCCAGCCCTACCGCCACCGGCCCGACCTGCGCGGCCAGCGCCTGGACCTGGCCGACGCGGCCGCCGTGCGCGGCGCCTGGGAGTCGCTGCGGGCCCAGCTCGGCCCGGGGTCGCCGCTGGCCGTGCAGCCGATGGCACCGGCGGGGGTGCCGGTCGTCGTCGGCTCGGAGGAACATCCCCGTTACGGACCGCTGGTGTCCTTCGGTCTGTCCGGTCCCGCCACCAATCTGCTCGGTGACCGTGCGCATCACATCCTGCCGCTGACCGACGTGGACGCCGCCGAACTGGTCCGCACGGTGCGGGCCGCACCGCTACTGCTCGGCTACCGCGGCGCGCAGCCGTTGGACGTCGCGGCGCTCGAGGATCTGCTCCTGCGGGTGGGGCGGCTGGCCGACGATCTGCCCGACGTGGTCAGTCTCACGCTCGATCCGGTCGTCGTGTCGACGGTGGGGCTGACCGTGCTGTCCAGCGAGATCGTCATCGGGCCGTCGGTACCCCGGGCAGACGTCGGGCCACGTCGTTTCTGGACGCCGGCCCTGCCGGTCGAGGATGGCGCGGCGCCCACCGGCAACCCGCGGCGTCCCGCGCCCGAGGCGCTGCCGCCCGCCGCCGGACCGGCGCCGACCTGGGGCGGTTCTGCACAACATGGTCACACCGGCCACAATCGTCTCCCATGACGTCGCCGCACTCCGAGCAGCCCCCCGTCTGGCCGGCTTCCGGAGCATTCGGGGGTCCCCACCGCGAGCCCGGATGGCCGGTTCGGGCCATGGATGTGATCGGGTCCGGGGGACCCGGTCCGGGGTCGACCGGACGGGTGCCCGCGGGTAACCCCGAGCCGGGTCCGGCGGCGGCACCCTCGATCTCCGCCGCGGCGTCAGCGGCGGGCCCCCCCCCCCCCGCCCCCGCCCCCCCCCCCACCACGGTGACGAAGAAGTCGTCGATGGAGCGGATGTCGTCGACGAACCGGTCGAAGTCGACCGCCTTGGTGACGTAGGCGTTGGCGTGCAGCTGGTAGCTGCGTTCGATGTCCTCGGCCGCGTCCGACGTCGTGAGCATCACGACCGGGATACGGCGCAGCCGCTCGTCCGCCTTGATCTCGGCGAGCACCTCGATGCCGCTGCGGCGCGGCAGATTGAGGTCAAGCAGGACCAGGTCGGCGTTGGGCATGTCGGCGAACGGCTCCTCATGGCGCAGGAACGCGAGCGCCTCGTCACCGTCGTTCACCACATGGAGGTTGCCGCCGATCCGCTCGTCGGCGAACGCCTCCCGGGCCATCAGGACATCGCCCGGGTCGTCCTCGACCAGCAGGACATCGAACGAGTGGGGCAGCAGACTGGTGGTCACAGGCGCACCTCGCGGTTCGAAGCCACGTCGGGATCAGACAGTGGGGGAAGGGCGGAGAAGACGAGATGAGCAGGCAGCGGGGGCAGACCCACGGCCGGGCGGGAACCAGTCCTGTCACCGAGCCCGTGGCCAGGCCCGCGATCTGGATGCACGGAACCAGGGTGAGCTGACGTTACGCCCTGCGCCGTCGCTTGTCGCCCCCTTGGTGTATCCCCGCGCGGGGGCAGCCGGTAGCTTCCGGTCATGACGACGCAGGCGGGCCGGAGTGGACATCGCCCCTGGTACCGGCCCATGCGGCCGCGATCAGTCACCGAGGATCATCGAGTGGCGACACCGCTGGAGTTGCTGTTCGACCTCTGTTTCGTGGTCGCGGTCGCCCAGGCGTCGACGAAGCTGCACCACGCGCTGAGCGAGGGGCACGCGGGCAGCGGCGTCGCTGCCTTCGGCTGCGTGTTCTTCGCGATCTGGTGGGCGTGGATGAACGTCACCTGGTTCGCCTCCGCCTACGACGTGGACGACGTCCCCTACCGTCTCGCCATGTTCGTCCAGGTCATCGGGGTGCTCGTGCTCGCCGCGGGGGTGCCGCGGGCCTTCGACGACCACGACTTCGCCATCGTGACCCTCGGTTATGCGGTGATGCGGATCGGCCTGGTGGCCCAGTGGCTGCGCGCCGCCCGTGGCGCCGGACCGGACGGAGCGCGCACCGCCCGCGCCTACGCGCTCGGGATCTCCCTGTGCATGGTCGGCTGGGCGTTGCTGCTGCTCCTACCGGACGCCGGCTGGGCCCCCGGCTTCGCCGTGATGGTGCTCGCCGAACTCGCGGTACCGATCCTCGCCGAGCGACGTGGCCAAACGCCCTGGCATCCGCACCACATCGCCGAGCGATACGGCCTGTTCACGATCATCGTGCTGGGTGAGTCGATCCTGTCTGCGACGGTCGCCGTCCAGGTCGCGCTGGACGAGCACGAACTGGGCGCCGCCCTGTTCGCCGTGGCGGGCGGCGGCCTGCTGATCGTCTTCGCGATGTGGTGGGTGTACTTCGCCCGGCCGGCGCACGAGGTGCTGGTGTCGAGCGCGGCCGCCTTCCGGTGGGGGTACGGCCACTACTTCGTGTTCGCGTCGGCGGCGGCCGTCGGCGCCGGCCTCGCGGCACTGGTCGACCAGATCAGCCACCACAGCGAACTCGGCGCCCTGGCCGCCGTCGCCACCGTGGCCGTACCGGTCGCCGTCTTCCTGGCCGCCGTCACCCTCCTGCACGGCAACCCACTGACCAGGAAATAGGGCGTCCCCCGGCGACCATCCCCGGTCTTTTCCCGGCCCGGCAGCGCCTCGAACATGTTTTCCGGGCGGCCGTCACCACCTTTACTCTTCCTTTACAGCCACATCGGCCCATCCGGCGGACGGGCTGTTACTGTTTGCCTGGAAGCCGCAAGTTCCGGCGCACCGTGGAGAAGGCACTCATGACGTTCGTCGTCACGTCAGCCTGTATCGACGTGAAGGACACCGGCTGTGTGAGCGAGTGCCCCGTGGACTGTATCTACGAGGGCGACCGGAAGCTGTACATCCATCCGGATGAGTGCATCGACTGCGGGGCCTGTGCGGCCGCCTGCCCCGTTGACGCGATCATGAACCTGAAACTGGTTCCGGAGGGGGAAGCCGAGTTCATCGCGGACGAGGCTCGCTTTTTCCACACCCTTCTACCGGGGCGTAACACACCCGTCGGCACTCCGGGTGGCGCGGGGAAGATCGGCCCGCTCAGGGTCGACACCCCTTTCGTCGCCGCCTACGAGCGCTGATGGCACAGACCGCCGGCGAAGGCTGACGCGGCCACGGCGTCAGCGGGACCGCCGGCTACGGCCGGTGCCCAGGACCACCCCCGTCCGGGCACCGGCCTTTCAATCGTCTCCCTTTCGGGCATTTCTTCGCGAGCCCCGTACCGCCAACCCCGTCCTACCACCCCAGGATTGCCACCCACACATCAGCGGCCGTTCCACGAAGGCCGTTTCCTCCGGTGGTCACCCGCGACCCGCGTGACGTTTCCGTGGAACGCACCTCGTGAAAAGCGAGCCACGCCGCACACCATGATCCCGGGCCACGTGTCGCACGATGCACGATTTCCCGCGCGCGGCACCTTCCCCGGCCGCGGCCGTGAGACGCGTGATTCCCCGTATCCGGCACGTTCTCCGACGGCGCCCCCCGTACGCGGTGTTTCGAACGTCCAAAAGGCCGGGACGGTGCCGCGGTGTGTCCGTTCGCCGATGTCACCCGCGACACAGATGCCCCGGCGGACCACCCCGGCGGACGTACCCGATTCCCCCAGGCCCGCGCCGACACACCCACGGTCGCGGGCCGAGAACGTCGGGGAGGGCTGATCGGCCGCGGGCCTCGGGCCGAGGGTTGTTCGGCCGCCTGCCGAGGGTTGTTCGGCGTGTCGAGGCCGAGATTCTCGAACATCCCTCGGCATTGCACGATCACCCCTGCGGGCAGGCCCGCGAGCAGGTCGGGGAGGGTGAAGGAGCAGGGATTACCGGACAACAGAGGGGATCAGGCCATGGGAACAGCTGGCCTGATCCCCTCGCTGCGCTCGACGGGCGGTCCGCCCGGCCGCCCGTCACGCTCCGGTCAGGGGCACAGGCCCCTAACCGGCGACCACCCAGGAGTCGGAGCCGGTGAGCAGGGAGCGCAGCTCACCACGTCCACCGGGCCGGGCCGTAGCCAGACGCTCCTGGAAGAGTTGATCGAAACTGGGCTGGGACACCGAGCGGTAGACACCGATCGGCGCCTCGCCGAGGGCCGTCTCCGCGAGGCGGGACAGCGCGTAGGCATAGGTGGAGTTCTGGGTGCCGGGGTCGTGGACGACCACCCGGGGGTCGCCACCGTTACCGACGACGAGCTCACCGGTGTTCGGGTCGCGGACGATGCCCCACTGGTCGTTCGGGCCGAAGACGATCGGCAGTCCGGGGGACAGTCGGATCGGTCCGAGCTCGGGCGACGCGGGGTCGTTCTCGGTGGTGGCATCACCCGAGCCACGCGGCTGGCGAGGGATGTTGTTGAACGTCGGGCAACCCTGACGGATCTCGATCAGGGCGGCGCCCTTGTGGGCGGCCGCGGCGGTCAGGGTCGCGGTCAGGTGCCGCCGGTCGGTGTCGATGGTGCGGGCCACGAAGGTGGCGCCGGCGCCCAGGGCGAGCGCGATCGGGTTGAACGGATAGTCCAGCGAGCCGTGCGGGCTCGACGGGCTGACCGTGCCGACCTTGGACGCGGGCGAGAACTGGCCCTTGGTCAGACCGTAGATGTGGTTGTTGAACAGCAGGATCTTGAGGTTCACGTTGCGGCGCAGCGCGTGGATCAGGTGGTTGCCACCGATCGAGAGCGCGTCGCCGTCACCGGTGACGACCCAGACCGACAGGTCGGGGCGGTTGATGGAGACACCGGTCGCGAACGTCGGGGCCCGCCCGTGGATGGAGTGGATGCCGTAGGTGTCGAGGTAGTAGGGCAGCCGCGAGGAACAGCCGATGCCCGACACCACCACGGTGTTCTCGGGGGCCACGCCGAGTGCGGGCAGCAGGCCCCGCATCGTCGACAGGATCGCGTGGTCACCGCAGCCGGGGCACCAGCGGACCTCGTTGGCGGTGGTGAAGTCGGCGACCGTGGGGGCCCGCCGGCCGGCGGTGCCCGCCGGCTCCTCGGCGCGCGCGGCGCCCTCGGTCTCGCCTGTAGGGCTCATCGTCCTGCCTCCCGAGTCGCGTCGCTGTGGGTAACGGTGGTCCTGCCGCCGACGCCGGCCTTGGCCGCGGTCAGGCGCGCGGTGACGTCACCGACGACCTTCGCCGCGCCGTTGCCGCCGACGGCGGCCTGCTCGGGGGTGTCGTCGGCGTCGACGACGCCCTGGATCACCCGGGTGATGACGGAGGCGAGCTCCGACACCTGGAACGGCATACCGCGGGTCTGGTTGTAACCGACGGTGTCGATCAGGGTCTCCCGGCGCAGGTGGCCGGCGAGCTGCCCCAGGTTCATCTCGGGGACGAGCACGGTGTGGTACTCCGAGAGCACCGATGCCAGGTTCGCCGGCAGCGGGGCGAGGTGACGCAGGTGCGCCTGGGCGACCTTCAGCCCGTCGGCACGCACCTGGCGGCACGCCTCACCGATGGGGCCCCAGGTCGAGCCCCAGCCGATCACGAGGACGTCCGCACCGGAGCCGGGCGGGCCGGCGGGGTCGTCCACCTCGAGCGGCGGGACGTCCACGCCGTCGATCTTGGACTGGCGGGTGCGGATCATCAGGTCGTGGTTGTCCGCGTCATAGGACACCGCGCCGGTGAGGTCCTGCTTCTCCAGGCCACCGATGCGATGGGCCAGGCCCGGGGTGCCGGGGATCGCCAGCGGCCGGGCGAGGGTCGCCGGGTCACGGGCGTAGGGCAGGAACACCGGGTTGCCGACCTCGTCGACCGCGTTCGGCTCGGTGGCGAGCTCGATGCCGAGTTCGGGCAGCTCGTCGAGTTCGGGCACCCGCCACGGCTCGCTGCCGTTGGCGATGTAGGAGTCCGACAGCAGGATCACCGGGGTGCGGTAGGCCAGCGCGATCCGGGCGGCCTCGAGCGCCGAGGCGAAACCGTCCGCGGGCGAACGGGCCGCGATCACCGGCAGCGGCGCCTCGCCGTGGCGGCCGTAGAGCGCCTGCAGCAGGTCGGACTGCTCGGTCTTGGTCGGCAGACCGGTGGACGGGCCACCGCGCTGCACGTTGACGATGACCAGCGGCAGTTCCATGATCACAGCGAGGCCGATGGCCTCGGACTTCAACGCCATGCCGGGTCCGGAGGTGACGGTGACGCCGAGCATCCCGGCGAACGACCCGCCGATCGCCGCACCGATCGCGGCGATCTCGTCCTCGGCCTGGAACGACCGTACGTCGTAGGACGTGAGCAGGGACAGCTCGTGCAGCACCTCGGAGGCCGGGGTGATCGGGTAGGCGCCGAGGAACAGCGGCATCCCCGCCTGGTGGGCGGCGGCGACCAGGCCGTACGCGATGCCCTTGTTGCCCTTCATGTGCCGATAGGTGCCCGGCGGCAGGGCCGCCGGCTTCACCTCGTAGACAGTGGCGAAGGCCTCGGTGGTCTCACCGTAGATCCACCCGGCGCGCAGCGCCGCGATGTTCGCGGCCTGCACGTCCGGCTTGGACGCGAAGCGCTTGCGCAGGTAGTCGGCGGTGTCCTCGATCGGCTGGGAGAACATCCAGGACACCAGGCCGAGCGCGTACATGTTCTTCGTGCGCGCCGCGTCCTTGCGCTTGAGGTTGTGGTCGGCGACGGCGGCGGAGGCGAGCCCGGTCAGGTTGATCGCGAACAGCTGGTAGGAGTCCAGCGATCCGTCGGTCAGCGGGTCGACCTCGTAGCCGGCCTTGTCCAGACCCAGCTCGGTGAACGAGTCGGTGTCCAGGATGATGACGCCGCCGGGGCGCAGCTCGGTGATGTTGGCCCGCAGCGCCGCCGGGTTCATCGCGATGAGGACGTCCGGCTGGTCGCCGGGGGTGGTGATGTCATGGTCGGCGATGTGCAGCTGGTAGCTGGACACACCGGCCACGGTCCCCGATGGGGCCCGGATCTCCGCCGGATAGTTCGGCAGGGTCGCCACGTCGTTACCGATCGCGGCGGCCTGGGCGCCGAACCGGTCACCGGTGAGCTGCATTCCGTCGCCGGAGTCGCCGGCGAAACGGATCACCACGTTCTCCAGTCGTCTGACCCCGTCGGGCCGCTCGGGCAACTGGTCGGTGGGCATGGGAGACCTCATCTCTGGCGTCGCGACCTGCGCGCCGTTCGTCCGGGCTCGAAGGCCCGCGGGTCAAGCCGCGGACGTGACGGCGAGTCCGGCGGCGCCGATCGGTGGTGCGTCGGTGGATCAGGGCAAGGCGGATCGTGGGACGGGTAGTTCGGGGAACTGGCCGTTGCCCGGGTTGGCGAGGCCTCGCGGGTCCGGCGGCAACCCGCGTCCCGCGAGCTCGCCGGACGTACCTGGCTGACCGCTGACGGCCAGGTCACCGGACGCGGTGGCGTGCAGGGAGTGCACCCGCAGCACCGCGCGGGCCACCGCCGCCGCGGCGGTGTGGATCTGGTCGACCGTGGTGAACCGGCCGACGCTGAACCGCAGGCTCTCCCGGGCGGCGGCCGCCGAGCGCCCCATCGCCAGCAGCACCGGCGATGGTTCGTCCGCCCCGCCGTGGCAGGCCGAACCCGCGGACACCGCGACATCGGGCAGGCAGGCCAGCACCGCGTCGGCGTCGGCGCCGACGAACCGCAGACTCAGCGTGTTCGGCAGCCGCACCAGCCCGGGCCGTCGGCTGGCGTCCTCGCGGGGACCGTTGACCTCGATGGCGTCCGCGCCGAGCCAGCCGACCAGCTGGTCGTAGAGCAGGTCGGTCTGCGCCCGGGTCCGGACCGCCTCGTCGGCGAACACCGCGGCGGCGATCCGGGCCGCCGCGCCGAACCCGACGATGCCGGGGGTGTTCAGGGTGCCCGAACGCAGGCCGCGCTCCTGACCGCCGCCGTGCAGCAGCGGGGAGAGCCGTCCCCGGGCCGACCGGGAGGCGATCAGCACGCCGACGCCCTTCGGGCCGTACACCTTGTGCGCGGAGGCGACCGCGAGGTCGATGCCCGTCTCGGCGACGGCGACCGGAATCCGGCCGAACGCCTGGGTGACGTCGCACAGGAACAGCGCGCCGACCTCCTGGGCGAACGCGGCCACCGGCCGTGGGTCGGTGAGCGCGCCCGTCTCGTTGTTCGCCGCCATCACCGCGACCAGCGCCACCTGGCCGCCGGCCGGCATCGGACCGCGCGCCGACGCCGGCCCCCCGACCGGCAACGGCCGCAGCAGTGCCCGCAGGTGGGCGAGGTCGAGGCTGCCGTCGGGCCGCACCCGGATGGTCTGCACGCTGCCACCGAAACGTTCGGCGGCGGCGTGCGCGGCCCCCAGGATCGCCGGATGCTCGGTCGCCCCGACCAGCACCCGTCGGGCGTCCGGCGGGGCGGTGGCGAGCACCCCGTGGATGGCGAGGTTCGCCGCCTCCGTCGCCCCGCTGGTGAACACGATGTCGCGGGGCCGGGCGCCGGCGAGGGTGGCGATGTCACGGCGGGCCGCCTCGACCAGCCGGGCGACGGACTCCCCCGCCGGATGCCGGCTCGCCGGGTTCGCGTAGTGCTCACGCAGCAGTGGCAGCATCGCGGTGAGGACCTCCGGGTCGACCGGGGTCGTCGCGTTGTGGTCCAGGTAGATCATTGCGGGCCCGGCCCGCAGTCGGGGCAGTGCGGGTCGCGCCGGGTCCGCAGGGCGCGCAGGTCGACGTCCCACAGGTCCAGGTGGATGAGCCGGCCGACCGCGGGCTCGGCGAACCCGCCGGCGATCTTGAGCGCTTCGGTGGCCGCCAGGCAGCCGACGGTGCCGGCGACCGAACCGAGCACCGGGAAGCCCAACGGCTCCCAGGACGGGTCCCCCTCGGGGAACACGCACCGCAGGCACGGCTCCCCCGGCCGCACCACCAGCAGGGACGCCTCGGTGGCGTTCATCGCCGCGATGACCAGCGGCACCGCGGAACGCACGCACAGCCGGTTGATCAGATACCGCTCGGGGAAGTTGTGCCGGGCGTCGACGACGACGTCGGCCCGGGCGATCAGCTCGGGCACCGCCTCGTCGTCCAGTGGCCGGTCGAGGGCGACGACCTCGACCGCCGGATGATGCGCCCGCAGCGTGTCCGCGGCGTTGTGCACCCGGGAGCGCCCCACCCGGTCCGGACGCATCAGCGTCTGCCGGTTGAGGTCGGGCTCCTCCAGGTCACCGGGATGCACCAGGATGAGCCGGCCGACTCCGGCGGCGGCCAGGTAGGTCGCCGCCGCCCCACCGACCCCGCCCACCCCGGCCACCAGCACCGTCGCCTGGCTCAGCCGCCGCTGGGCGGCGACCCCGAAGCCAGGGATGATCATCTGCCGGTCGTAGCGACGGGTCGCCTCCGACCCGGGCGGGGCCGTCTGCACGGGCACCGCCCGCGCCGACGGGCCCGGACACATCGTGCGTAGCAGCGGGTGGGGGTGGGACCGGGCTGTGACCATCGTGCGCTCCGCGGATTCGGCAGGACGGATGACGGATGAGGGATGACCGACGTCGGCGGCCAGGTGTTCGGGCGGTCAGGTGGTGGGCGTCGGGTGGGCACCGGTGCCGGTGCCGGTGCCGGCGGCGACGCCGGCGGGCGGTGCGGTGAGCCGGGCCGGGCCGGCGGGTGGACTGATCCGCGGACTGGTCCACCCGCCGACGGCGGGTTCAGGGGACGAGCGCGACCCGACCGATCTCGGGCAGGGCCTCCTTGAGCCGGGCCTCGATCACCCCGGACAGCGTCGCGCCGGCGCTGGAGCAGCCGCCGCAGGCACCGGTCAGGCGCAGGTGCACCTCGGCCGACCCCGGCTGGCCGCCGCCGGCGAGGACGGCGACGATCTCCGCGTCCCCGCCGTCACCGCGCAGGAACGGTCGGATCTCCTGCATGACGTCCTCGACCTGGGCGCGCAGCAGCGCGTCGGCCTCGGTGCGCTCGGGGGACTCCGACGAGCCGAACGACGAGCCGCAGCCGCAGGAGCTCTTCGCGTTCGGGTTGGTGAAGGTGAACCCGGACGAGGTGAGCGTCTCCGCGTAGTCGACGCGCATCCCGCGCAGCAGGTCGATCATGGAGGTGTGGACGACGACGTCGAAACCGTCCTGGGTGAAGACGAGGTCGTCAGCCTCGGGGCCGGGCACCAGCGCCAGCTTGTAGGTGTAGCCGGAGCAGCCGCCCGGGTCGACCCCGATGCGCAGCGCGAAGTTCTCGGTGCCGGCGGTGGAGCTCAGCAGGTGATGGACCTGCTTGCGGGCCCGGTCCGTCAGCTCGACGATGGTGGCGGTCGTGGTCATGGGGTGCCAACCTCCGCGGGTGCACGGTTTGCGATGATGCGGCCACCGACCTCGGCCACCGCCTTGTCGATCAGGTCGTAGACCTCCACCGGTTCGATCCCGGCGGCTGTCAGCGCCTCCTTCGGGGCCGGCCCGATCTTGCTGCAGAGCACGGCGGCGCAGTCGCTGAGCATCGTGAGGGTGCGGTCGAGCTTCGACTCCTCCTCGTCGCACTCGGACGGCCCGGTGCAGTAGCGGTCGACGTCGCGGGTCTGCACGAGACGCGCCCACAGCGGTCCCGCCTCGTAGATCCAGAACTCGCTGGCGTGGCCGAAGTGCTGGTTGACCACCCCGCTGCCCTTGGTGGCGACGGCGACGAGCACCGTCTGCTCCGGTCGGCTGGCCTCCACCACCACCTGCACCAGCCCGCCCGCGGGACCGGTCGGCAGGGTGCGGCCGCCCGGCACCGGGGCGCCGGTGGAGATGTTGAGGCTGTCGCGGGTCGCCGCCACCTCGGAGCGCCAGCGCTCGATCTCGGCGTGGGCCTCCTGGCGTCCGGCGAGGTCGTAGCCGATCTCGCGGCCCTGGTAGGTCTCCGGGGAGAACTCCTCGCCGCGGTCCTCGCCGAGCAGGCCGACCGCGTCGGAGCGGCACTGCCGGCAGTGGCGCATCATGTTCATCTCGGCGCCGTCGTGCTCCTCGCACCGGTCCTGCAGCAGCTTGAGCTCCTGCGGGGACGGTCCGCGCTGGCCGGTGAGCCCGAAGTGGGTACCGTGCTCGGGCGCCGAGACCAGCGGCATCACGTTGTGCAGGAAGGCGCCGAGGTCCTTGACGGTCTTGGAGACCTCGACCAGGTGCTCGTCGTTGACCCCGGGGATCAGCACCGAGTTGACCTTGCAGAGCACCTTGCGTTCGGTGAGCGCAGCCAGCCCCTCGAGCTGCTGCTCGGTGAGGATCTTCGAGGCCTCCCGGCCGGTGTACCGCTTGCCCTTGTAGACGACCCACGGGTAGATCCGCTCGCCGACCGCCGGGTCGATCATGTTGATCGTGATCGTGACGTGGTCGACGCCGAGGTCGGCGATCCGGTCGGCGAACTCGGGCAGGCGCAGCCCGTTCGTCGACAGGCACAGCTTGATGTCCGGGCAGTCCCGGGCCACCAGTTCCATCGTGCGAAACGTCTGCTTCGGGTTGGCCAACGGGTCGCCCGGCCCGGCGATGCCCAGCACGCTCATCTGCTTGATCTCGCTGGCGACCAGCTTGACCTTGGCCAGCGCGTCCTCGGGGGTCAGCAGGGCGCTGGTGACGCCCGGTCGGCTCTCGTTGGCGCAGTCGAACTTGCGGTTGCAGTAGTTGCACTGGATGTTGCAGCCCGGCGCGACCGCGACATGCATGCGGGCGTAGTACTGGTGCGCCTCCGCGCTGTAGCACGGATGGTTCGCGATCTTCTCCGCGATCTCCGGGTCGGCCGCCGGCCGGCTGGTGCCGCAGCTGCTCGTGCTCTTACAGCCGGTGGCCGGGTCCGCGATGGCGAGCGGTTGGCCGCTCATACCTGGTCCTCGTCGAAACCGGTCACCGCCGACACCGCGACCGCGTCCCCGTCCTTCCTGCAGTTGGACGAGCCGTGCTTGCAGCCACCACCATGCCCGTCGCCGTGCCCACCGCCGTGCCCAGCGCCGTGGCCATCCCCGTGGCCCGTGCCCTGGACGGTGGCGAGCTCGATGATGGCCGGGGGCTGCGCCGATCCGGCCTCGGCCGGGGTGCGCGACGGCGGGGTCGACGGTGTGGAGGCCTGGGCGGCGAGCGGGGCGCCGTCATCGTCCACGGGCACCGCGAGCTCCCGCTCCAGGGCGCCGACGATCCGGCCGCTGCGGAACGCCACCGCGTAGACGATGTGTTCCTGGAGGTAGAGGCCGACGTTGATGACCTCGCCGATGGTGCCGGCCTCGACGATCACTTCGCCGATGGCGACTTCAGGGTCCGGGTAGGTCCCGTCGTTGCGCAGGTCCTTGACAGTGCAGACCACGTCGCCGACGTTGTAGACGTTGCTGGTCATCGGGCCTCCTCCGGCTGCTCGGTCGGTGCGGACGGTGCGGGCGGCGGGGTCTGTCCCGGCCGCTGCACGGTGATCTCGGATGACGGCACGAAGGACCCCTGCGGTGCGCGGTCCTTGAGCACCTTGAAGACGCGGTGGTCGAGCGCGGTGGCGGTGAGGAACGACTCGTACGACCGGATGAGCGCGGCGCGGTACGCGGCCAGCAACGTCTCCGGGTCGGCCTGGTCGCCGCCGGCGGCCTCGAGCACCTTCACTCGCTCGCCGCCGAACACCCGCAGGATGTGCAGCCGGTTGACGGCGACGACCCGCGGGTCGACCTCGACCTCCAACAGGTCGAAGTACTGCTCGGCGGTGGTGCACCGGTAGAAGTGCGCGAGCCGCTCGGCCGGGGTGGCGGTGGCGGTCATGCCGACGCCCCCTTGGTGGCCTGGGCGTCGAGCTTGTTCTGCAGCACGGCGATCTCGGCGTAGGCGTCATAGGTGCGCTGGGCGACGTCGAGGATGTTCTCCCAGCCCAACGGCAGTTCCTCGGACAGGTCGTGCAGGTCGAGCTTGAGCTGCGAGGCCCTGGAGTTGAGCTTGCGCAGCCGCTTGAGCTCCTCGGCGGCGGTCTCAGGCGTCATCGCGGGTCACCTCGCGGTACTGGTCGATGACCTTGGTCGCGCCGATGACCAGCGACTCGCCGCGGGCGCCGAGCTTGTCGAGCGAGTCGAAGCCGAAGCGCTGGATGTCGCGCAGGGCCTCGTCGACGACCACGAGACGGCCGGCGAAGATGATCACCCGGCCGAAGCCCTCGTGGTTCAGGTCGAGGATCGCGACGGTGAACGCACCGGTCGCCTTCTCGGTGGCGGCGGCGACCGCCTGGTAGAACGACCGCACCCGGGCCTCGGTGGCCGCTTCGAGGTCGCAGGCCGCCGGGATCGCCCGGCGCTGCTCCTTGGTCAGGACGAAGGGCGCGAGCATCTGCTCGTCGCTGAACCGGCTGAGCTGGCCGTAGGTGTCACCGGCGCGGGTCTGGGCGACCAGGTCACGCAGGAATCCGGACATCTCAGTCATGCGGCATCTCCTTTGAGCACCGCGCTGACGCTGCGGGTCCAGTTCTGGGCGGGTGGCGTCTGCGGTTCACGGCCCTTCATCACCTTGCGCAGCCAGGGCGGCGGGGTGCCGGCGAGGGTGGTGACGTACCGGTCGAGCAGCTCCGGGATCGGCGTGCCCTTGAGCACCTTCACCGGGTGGATCTTCGCCTTGATCACCCGGGCGGCGGCCGTGCCACCGATGTCGCAGATGTTGAGGATCGCGCAGTCCAGGACCGCGGAGAGCCTCGTCTCGATCTTGTTTTCCTCGTCCTCGGAGGCCTCGTCGAGCAGCCGGCTCTCCAGCAGCCGCGACCCCTCGGGGCTGACCTCGTAGATGTCGAACCGTCGGCACCAGCCGAAGTGGCTGTCCACTGCGGTGCCGTCGCCGGTCGCGAAGGCGATCTTCAACACGGTGACTCCTGGAACAGATCGTCGAGTTCATCGGGGTCGGCCGTGGCGCGGGCCTGGTGGGGCAGGTCCGTCTCGGACCACCCACCGCTCGCCGCGGATTCGGTCGACGCAGTGCCATGGCCAGCGGCACTGTGGCCGCCAGTGCCATGTCCGGCGGTGCCATGTCCGGCGGTGCCATGGCTGGCAGCGCCATGGCTGGCGGCGGTGTGGTCGAGCACACGGTTGGCCGCGTCCAGCAGCAGGCGCAGGCTGCCGGTGTAACCGGCGGTGCCGGCGAGCGCCGCTCCCAGGCGATCGACGATCGGGAAGCCGACCGGCAGGTAGGCCGCGCCGAGTCGGTGGGCGACCTCGCGCAGATGGCTGGAGCCGACCACCAGCTGGGCACCGGCGGCCCGGGCCCGGGTGGTGAACTCGGTCAGGTCACCGAGCACGACCTCGTCGAAGGGCGCGTCGTCGAGGACCGGGGCGTAGGTGGGCGCCATCGCGGTCACGATCTCGGCGCCGACGTCGCGCAGCAGCGAACCGGCGGCGACCAGGGTGTCCGGCTCGGCGGCGATCGCCACCCGCACTCCCCCGAGGACGAAGTGCGCGTCCAGCAGTCCGTCGGCGAGCCGTTCGCGGGCTCGGCGCACCATCGTCGGCGCGGTCCGGGCGCTCAGCGACATCAGCTCGCTGACCAGCGCGTCCATCTCGGTCAGGCCGGACAGATGCGGGTGGGTGAACAGCCGGGCGCCGGTGCGCGCGGCGAGCAGCTCCCCCGCGGGCGCCGCGCACCCGCCGGCGGCGACGACGGCCCGAGCCCGCGGCAGTCGGCGCAGGTCGGCGACGGTCGTACCACCGGTGGTCGTCGGCTGCCAGGCGGGGGCGAGGTGACCGTCGACCGAGCTGGACAGGTCCGGGACCAGCAGCGGGGTGAAGCCGAACGAGCGGATCAGCTCGGCGAGCTCGTCCAGGTCGGCGGCGGTGAGACCGGGACCGGCGAGGACGGCGACCAGGTCTGGGGTGCCCTCCTCGCCGGCGCTACCGGTCTCGCCGGTCGCCCCGGACCGCCGGGTCACGGGCTGGTCCGGTACGGCTGGGTGGGTGTGCGCGGTGGTGGTACGGACCGACGCCGCAGCGGGGATCGCGCGGACGGCGTCGGCCGGTCGGGGGGGGCTGGCCGCGGACGCGGCGAGCAGAGCCGTGCGGCCCTCAGCCCGGTCGTCCAGATCCTCGGCGAGCTCGTCGGGGTCGCCGAGGACCAGCTCGTCCGCCGGGATCACCGCGCGGATCAGGGCCTCGAGCGCGGCGGACCAGCCGTCGGACAGTCCGCCGATGAAGTCCGGGGTCGACACCCCGACGATCAGCGGTGCGGCGTCGGCCTCGACCCCCGCCTCGGCCGCCGCGCCCGTGTCCGCGTCCGCGTCGGCCCAGGCGGCGAGGTAGGCGCGCAGCTGACCGCCGATGTCCTCACCGGAGACCTCGGTGACACCCGTGGTCAACAGGCCGATGATCTCCGGGCGCTGCTTCTTGCGGATGGCGTCGAGGGTGGCGACCATCGACTCGCCGCTACCGAAGACCGCGGTCACCTCGCTGATCGCCGTGGTCTGCAACGGGATCGGCTCGTTGAAGTGCCGGGTCAGCAGGGCCTTGGCGAACGAGGCGCAGCCCATCGAACCGTGCATGATCGGCATGGAGCCGGCGAGGCCGAGGAAGACCATTGCCGCGCCCAGCGGCTGGCTGTGCTTGAGCGGGTCGATCGTCGCGCCCCGCTCGGTCGTGACGATCCGCGCCATCAGGCCACCCCCGCCACGAGCGTCCCGGGGGCGCCGGGGGTACCGGCCACCTGGGCGTCCCAGGGGGCGGGCCGGCGGACCTGGTCCCAGACCGGGTTGGAGATGGCCATGTCCAGGCGGCGGGCGAACTCGACCATGCCGGTGTAGCCCGCGTAGGGGATGTGCCGCTCCTGGTTGATGTCGAGGAACGGCAGCCGGCCCTTGAGCGCGGTGTACAGGTTGCGACCACCGGCGACGAGGATGTCGGCCCCGGTCTGCTCAGCCACCCGCAGCAGTTCCCGCGGGCTGCCCTCACCGATCATCTTCGCGTCGCCAAGCAGCTCACGGATCTTCTCGACGTCACCGTCGGAGCTCTTGGTGATACCGCTGCCGACCACCTCGATCCCGAGGTCCTGCAGCGCCGAGACGATCGACCAGCTCTTGACACCGCCGGTGTAGAGCACGGCCTTGCGTCCGGTCAGCCGGGCCCGGTAGGGCTCGAGCGCGGCGTTGGTGGCCGCCTCCTCGACGGCGATGAGCTCCTCGGTGCGCCGGGTGAGGTCGTCGTCGTCGAGCAGACGGGCGAAGCCGCGCAGGGTGTCGGCCATCGCGCTGGTGCCGTAGAAGCTGCCCTCGAACCAGGGGATGCCGTAACGGTCCTCGAGCCCGCGGGCGAGTCCGAGCAGGGCGCGGGAGCAGACGACCATGGTCGCCTTCGCCCGGTGGGCCGCGGCCACGTCGCGGTACCGGGCGTCCCCGCTGATGCAGGCCCGCAGCCGAAGGCCCAGGCGGTTCAGCACCGGCAGGACGTCCCACAGCTCGCCGGCGATGTTGTACTCGCCGATCAGGTTGATGTCGAACGCGCCGGCGTCCTCGGGTTCGACGGTGCCGATGACATGGTCGAGCAGCGCCTGACCAGCGATCTTGTTGCCGAGGTTCTTGTTACCGAGGAAACCGGGGGCCTCGACCGGGATCACCGGCACGCCGGTGTGCTCGGCGGCGGAGGCGCACACCGCACCGAGGTCGTCGCCGATCATCGCGGTGACGCAGGTGGAGTAGACGAAGACCGCGGGGGGCGCGTACCGCTCGACGATCTCGCAGATCGTGTCGAACAGCCGCTGCTCGCCGCCGAGGACCACGTCGTTCTCGGTCATGTCGGTGGTGAAGCCGTGCTTGTAGAGCGTCGGCCCGGACGACAGGCTGCCTCGGCTGTCCCAGGAGTTGCCGGCGCAGGCGATCGGGCCGTGGACCAGGTGGGCGCTGTCCACGATCGGGACGAGGGTGATCATCGCACCGTCGAAGGTGCAGCCGCCGGACGTGCCGCCGGGCTTGGGCTTGGGGCAGCCGGCCTTGCGCTCCTTGGTGCTCTTGGTGTTGTTGGTCTCGCAGCCCGACTCGGTGAACAGAGCCGCGCGATCTGATGCGGACATAGGCCATCCTCGGGAGGGGGCGGTCCTCGGGTGAGGCTGGAACTGCGGTGGAGCTGGACTTCGGTAGAGCTGGACTTCGGTAGAGCTGGACTTCGGTGGAGCTGGACTTCGGTGGAGCTGGGACTCGCTGCGGCGGGGGGGCCGGCCGACCCGGGAGGGAGTCGACCGACCCGCCCCGGGGGCGGGGAGTCGGCGCGGATGCGGCTGCGCGGACTCGACCCGCCGGGGAGTGGTCGGCCGGCCGCAGGGAGCGCGGTGGGCGCGGCCGGTCGACCACGTCTGGTCCGGACGGTCGGCGGCGGGCCGTCGACCGTCCGGAGTCGGGTCCTGCGCTAGCGGGGACGGACGGTCAGCGGACCGCGTCGTAGCTGTGCGCGGGGGCGTTGCGGTCGAGCTCGTCGAGGATCGTGTTGACGAGCCCGGTGAGCAGGTGCAGCCCGCCGGTGTATCCGATGATCGGGAACCGGTGCAGGTGGTGCCGGTCGAAGATCGGGAAACCGACCCGGAACAGCGGCGTGTTGGTCTCCCGGCCGATCCACTTGAGCTGCATCGACCCGATGAGCAGGTCGACCGGCTCGGTGAAGACCAGCGAGCGCAGGTGCCAGAGGTCCTTCTCCGGCCACACGGTCGCGGCGTCGCCGAACTTGCTGGCGGAGAGCGCCTTCTCCATCCGCGCCTTGAACGTGGAGTCGGCGTTGGTGCTCACGATGTGCACCGGGACCATGCCGAGCTCGAGCACGAAACGGGTCAGCGCGACGACGAGGTCGGGGTCGCCGGCGATGGCCACCCGCTTGCCGTGCACGTAGGCGCTCGAGTCCGTGATCGCGTCAACGAGCCGGCCGCGCTCGAGGGTCAGCTCGGCGGGCACCTTGACGTCGGCGGTACGAGCGACGGCGGTGACGAACGCGTCGGTGCCGGTGACCCCGATCGGGGTCTCCAGCGTGACCAGCTCCTGCTTCCACACGTCGTTGATGAGCTCGGCGGTGCGGCGCAGGGTGGACTCCTGCAGGATGAAGCTCGCCCGGTTGAACTTCGCCTGCGCGCCGTCGACCAGGGTGGTGCCACCCGGGTAGAGGTCGTACTCACCGTCGGCCGGGGAGTCCAGCGACGCGGAGTGGTCGCCCAGGATGATCGGGTGGACGCCCATCAGTTCCAGCATCCGCCGGTACTCCCGGTGGTTGCCGACATAGGTGTCGAAGCCCGGGATGATGTTGAGGCGGACCTTGTCCGACTTCTCGATCTTCGAGGCGTCCGCGTCGGCGGACTTCGACAGCGAGTCGAGGATGCCCTTGAGCATCACGTCGTAGCCGTTGATGTGCGAACCCACGAAGCTCGGGGTGTGCGCGTAGGAGACCGGGAAGTCCTGGCTGATCGCCTCCTGCTCGCGCGCCGCGCCGATGTAGGAGAACAGGTCCTCACCGATGACCTCGGCCATGCAGGTGGTGCTGACCGCGATGTGCTTCGGCTTGTAGAGCGCGGACATGTTGTCCATCGCCTCGACGAGGTTGTTGATCCCGCCGAACACGGCGGCGTCCTCGGTCATCGAGGTGGACGCGGCGGGCACCGGCTCCTTGAAGTGCCGGGCGAAGTGGCTGCGGAAGTAGGACACGCAGCCCTGCGAGCCGTGGACCAGGGGCAGCGTGCCCTCGAATCCGAGCCCGGCCAGCACGGCACCGAGCGGCTGGCATGCCTTGGCCGGGTTGACGGTCAGGCTCTCCCGAGCGAAGTTCTTCTCCCGGTACTCCCAGGTCTGGGTCCACTGCAGGACGCGCTCGACCTCCTCCTTGGAGGCCCCGTTCTCGAACTCGCGCTTGTTCTCGAACTGCTCCTGGTAGACCTCGTCCCGGAAGACGTCGTTGTGGTCAAGAACCTGCAGTGGGATCGCGCTGGTGTGCTCGGGCGTCGTCACCGGACGTCCTCCTCTCCCCTGGGGGGATGACCCGGGGGGATCTGCGTCCCCGGCGGGGCTGATGCCGGCCGCGGCAGCCGCCAGCACCCGTTCCGATCGCCTGCGCCGGCCGTGTTTCACGTGGATCATTCGAGCCGGCTGGCTCACGGGGGTGCCGGGTCACTGGCGGCTGCCTTGCGGCCGGACCTGGCTGACTACTGCTGCCCTGAACGGGCGTCTACTGCTGGGGCGTCATGCGCCCGGGTGCCGCCGGGGCGGCGGTGGGGTGGAGCCCACCGAGGACTAGGCGACCTCGCCGGCCTTCGACCAGGGCGCCTCAAGGAGGTCCCAGGTCGGGCTGTTGACGGCCTGGTCCATGTCCCGGGCGAAGACCGCGAAGCCGTCGACGCCGTGGTACGGCCCGGAGTAGTCCCAGGAGTGCATCTGCCGGAAGGGGATGCCCATCTTGTGGAAGACGTACTTCTCCTTCACACCCGCGCCCATCAGGTCGGGCTTGAGGTGCTTGGCGAACTCCTCGACCTCGAAGGCGGTCGGGTCGTCGTAGAGAACGACGCCTTCCTTGAGCATGCCGTAGGTCCGGGCGTAGTCGTCCTTGTGGGCGAACTCGTAGCCGGTCCCGATGACCTCCATGCCGAGGTCCTCGTAGGCACCGATGGTGTGCCGGGGGCGCAGGCCGCCGATGGCGAGCATGACGCGCTTGCCCTCGAGGCGCGGCCGGAACGCCTTGATGATCTCGTCGAAGCGGACCTGGTAGCGGGCGATCGCCGCTTCGGTCTTCGCCTTGATCTCGTCATCGAAGAATTCGGCGATCTTGCGCATGGAAGAGACGATCTTCGTGGGACCGAAGAAGTTGAACTCGGTCCAGGGGGTGTTGTAGCGCTCTTCCATGGTGGTGCAGATGTAGTTCATCGAGCGGTAGCAGTGGATCAGGTTCAGCTTCGACAGGTGCGTCGAGGCCATCTCGTTGATCGTGCCGTCGCCGGACCACTGGGCGATGACCCGCAGGCCCATCTCTTCCAGAATCCGACGGGACGCCCAGACGTCTCCGCCGATGTTGTAGTCACCGATCAGCGCGACGTCGTAGTCGGTCTGTTCGAAGGTGCCCTCGCCGGTACCAAGGACATGGTCGCGAACAGCGTCGTTCGCGATGTGGTGGCCGAGCGACTGGCTCACGCCGCGGAAGCCCTCGCAGCGGACCGGGATGATCGGCAGGCCAAGCTTCTTCGAGGACTTCTTCGACACGGCCTCGATGTCGTCACCGATCAGGCCGATCGGGCACTCGGACTGCACCGAGATGCCCTTGGCCAGCGGGAACAGGTCGACGATCTCGTCGAGGACCTTCTCCAGCTTGGTGTCGCCACCGAAGACGATGTCCTTTTCCTGGAAGTCGGTCGTGACCTGCATCGCGGTCCAGTTGTTCACGCCGAGGTGGCCGTGAGCGTAGTTACGCCGCGTTGCCCAGGAGTACTGACCGCAGCCGACGGGACCGTGGCTGATGGTGACCATGTCCTTCACCGGTCCCCACACCACGCCCTTGGAACCGGCGTAGGAGCAGCCACGGATCGTCATGACCCCGGGGCGGGACTTGATGTTGGACTTGACCTCGCACTCCTTCGACCCCTCGGGGTCGTTGGCCTTGATGTGCTTGGCCCGGAACTTCGCGGCCTTCTTCGGGTACTGAGCCAGGACATCGGCAATCATCGCCTCGGTCTCGGCCCGGGTCGGTACCGGCGTCGTCGTCATGATCGGGACCTCATCCTCGACGGTGGGCGGAAAAAAGAGTCGGGAAAGGGAGGACGTCAGGCGACCGCGGCGGTCTTGCCGATGACGGACTCGTCCTCGACCTCCATGATTCCGAAGTCGATCAACAGCTGCTCGAGCTCGTCCATCTCGATCGGGGTCGGAATGGTCTTCATCTCGTTGTTGATGATCTTGTTGGCCAGCGTCCGGTACTCGTTGGCCTGGCTGTTGTCCTTGTCGTACTCGATGACCGTCATCCGGCGCAGCTCGGCGTGCTGCACGACGTTGTTACGCGGAATGAAGTGGATCATCTGGGTGTTCAGCCGCCGGGCGAGCTCCATGATCAGCTCGTCCTCGCGGTCGGTCTGACGGCTGTTGCAGATGAGGCCGCCGAGGCGGACACCGCCGGTGTGGGCGTACTTGAGGATGCCTCGGGCGATGTTGTTCGCCGCGTACATCGCCATCATCTCGCCGGAGGTGACGATGTAGATCTCCTGCGCCTTGCCCTGGCGGATCGGCATCGCGAACCCACCACACACAACGTCACCAAGGACGTCGTAGGTGACGAAGTCGAGGTTCTCGTAGGCGCCGGCCTCCTCCAGGTAGGTGATGGAGGTGATGACGCCACGGCCGGCGCAGCCCACGCCCGGCTCCGGGCCACCGGACTCGACGCACTTGATGCCCCAGGCACCTTCGACCAGAACCTCGTCGAGCTCGAGGTCCTCGACCGAGCCCTTCTCCGCCGCGAGCTGGATGACGGAGGTCTGCGCCTTCGAGTGCAGGATGAGCCGGGTGGAGTCGGCCTTGGGGTCACAGCCGACGATCATGACCCGCTGGCCGGCTTCGGCCATGGCCGCCATGGTGTTCTGCTGGGTGGTGGACTTGCCGATACCACCCTTGCCGTAGAACGCGATCTGGCGCATGTGGAGCTCCTCCTAGGAACGGTCATCCGGCTCGCGGATCACCGCTGATGGCCAGGCCGATCGGGCCGGCCATCGGACGCGGGTCCGCGGGCTGCCGGACGTGCCGCCGGTCGGGGTGGACCGGGACATCGGCACTACCGTGGTGCGACTGGACCGAACCCGTGGTGCCGCTCCGAGGCGGAGCCGGGTTCGGAGCCGGGTTCGGGCCTTGTGGTGCGAGTCCGTCGGCGCGGAGGCGCGGTCGATCAGACCGGTTCCTCACGCGTCTGGACCCCAGCTCGGGGGGCCGGCATGTCGACCCGCCCGAGAAGCTCTTGGAAGTCGCGGCCCTGCAGGCCGCGCTTGTACTGGGTGGCGGCAAGCCGAACCTGCTCGACGAGCGGTTCAAGCTCCTCCTCGGCGGCGGTGATGCCGCACTGCTCCAGTGCGTGTCGCACACCCGCCCGGCCGCTGTGCTTGCCGACGGTCAACCGGCGGCGCCCACCGACCTCGGCGGGGTCGAACGGCTCGTAGGTCGCCGGGTGACGCAGGATGCCGTGCACGTGGATGCCCGACTCGTGTGCGAACACCGACTCCCCGACCACCGCCTTGCCCGCCGGCAGCGGGCGGCCAGCCGCCCGTGACACCAGCTGGGCCAGCGTGCGAAACGACGTGGTGTCGAGGTCCACCGGCAGCTTCAGCAGGTGCCGAAGCGCCATGGCGACCTCCTCGATCGGAGCGTTCCCGGCGCGTTCACCCAGCCCCAGCACGGTGGTGCTGACCCAGGTGAACCCCGCCTGGACGGCGGCGATGGTGTTGGCCGTCGCCAGGCCGAAGTCGTCGTGGGCGTGGATCTCCCACGGCCCCGGGACCGCCCGGACCAGTCGCCCGAGCCGGTCGTACGCGCTCACCGGGTCGAGCAGGCCCACCGTGTCGGCCCAGCGCAACCGGGTGACGCCCAGCTCCCGCAGTTCGCCGGCCAGGTCGATGACGAACGAGTCGTCGGCGCGGGAGGCGTCCTCCATGCCGACGCTGACCCGCAGGCCCCGGTCGGTCGCGTCCTTGACACAGTCGCGGACCCGCAGCCGCGCCCAGGCCCGGTCCTTCTCCAACTTGCTCTTGAGGTGCAGGTCGGAGACGGGAATGGTCAGGTGCGCGGTCATCAGGCCGCAGGCGGCCGCGGCCTCGACGTCGCGGTGGTCGGCCCGGCACCAGCCCACGATCTCCGCCCGGGGATCGGTCGCGAGGATCTCCCGCAACACGTCCCGCTCGCTGACACCCATCGCCGGGATACCGGCCTCGATCTGGTGTACACCGATGGCATCCAGAGCGGCGGCGATGGCGAGTTTCTCGACCGCGGTGAATGCGACGCCAGGCGCCTGTTCGCCGTCGCGCAGCGTCGTGTCACAGAATCTGACCGCCGCGTCCGCCTGCATCGCCGTGGGGGATGAGCTGGGAAAACGTTCGTCTCGCACTGTCATCACCAGCCGTCGCTCCGGATGAGAAGACCATGGGCCGCGCCGCGAACTGCGGTTCACCGTTTGTTCTGCGGCGACATGGATCAGACTAGGAGCCGAATATTTCGCACTCGCAAGCGCGGGTAACGTCCCGGTTAACAGGTATTCTTCGCAGATAGCCGAGAGCTTTTCTGAAGTGATGTCCGCAAGGATATCCGCAAAGAAAAGTCCAAGGTTGTTTTTTTCCTTGGGCGGCGGGCCGTCCGACGAGGTGAAGCGGCTGCCGCGACTGCCGCTTCACCCTGCGGGGTATCACGAAAGTGGACGTCAGGGCCCCTGCGGCCAGGCCCGACCGAGGGCCCGGGAGCCTGCCGGACGAAAGGGCGACCCAGGGTCGGACCGTCCGCACGTGCGGACGCCACGACACAGGTCGGTGATACCACCACCGACGCCCGTCGGAGCGGTTTGTCGGCGGTCCGGGTTACGAACGGGTTCACCGCGGGAACGCCTTCCACTGTCCGGCCACCGGTTCGACGGTGCACCGGCACGCAATGTCCGACACGGCCGGACGACACCACCATCGGAATGTGCAGCAAGGGTTAACGACATCGAAACCCTCGAAAGTGATCGTGCGGTTGGACCCGTCCGGGGGGCTTGGATATTGTTTTGGATAAGGAAAAGGACCGGGCCAGTTGGGCGGCGCTGCCGACGGTGATGTCGGCGGTGCGGTCTTCGGTGATGCCGACGGGCACCGGGCGCCGGCCCCGGCGGCACGCTGTGGTTTTCCTCCCGGGGAGGCGAAAGGAGCTGGGTGTGTCGGTACACGTAGGCACGGGGTACGTCGGTTGCCAGCTGGGATGGTAGGGATGTCGGAGGCGCAGATGATCGGCGTGTCCACTGACAGCCCCGGCACCTGGGAGGACCTGCGGGCCGCGGTGGTCGGCAACAACGGGGTCTTTCGGACCTCGATGGGCCACCTGCGGGAGATCGGCGGCTACGGCCGCCTCGGCACGAACGTCCGGCAGATCCTCAGCCGCAACCTCGCCGGGATCGGCCTGGGGCATCTGCCGGTGGAGCTGCCCGCCTACCAGGAGAAGGAGATCCTGCTCTTCCAGTACGGCACCCCCGCGGCCGAGATCATCGAGGCGGTCCGCGAAGGCGCCTCGGACGGTGCCGAGACCGCGCTCATCCGGCTGAACTCGTCGCAGGACATCGCCAAGGTGCGCGACGCATCCCTCAAGGCGGTCGAGCTGCTGTCGATCCTCAGCGACCGCTGCAAGAACTGCGCCCAGCCGCTGCGATAGGCCCGGGCGCGCCCGCCGGCCCGGGCGCAGGCGGCGACACCACCTCCGCCCGGGCCGGCGGGGCAGGTCCCTGACCATGCCAGCACAACTGTCCGATCGGAAAATCTGTCCGATCGGACAGTTAAAGTGTTGGCATGGTTCGATCGGCAGCCGCCCTGCGCGGCCAGTTACTCGACGCCGCGTTGCGGCTGTTCCAGCAGCGTGGGTTCCGGGGTACCTCGCTGCAGGACATCGCGCGCGAGGTCGGCTGCTCCAAGGCCTCCCTGCTGTACCACTTCACCAGCAAGGAAGCGATCCTGGTCGAGGTGCTGACGCCGTGCACGAGCGCGCTCGACGCGCTGGCCGACTCGTTGCGGCAGGTACCGACGTCCGAGATGGCCCGTCGGGCGGTCGAGGGCTTCGTCGACGTGGTGATCCAGTACCGCCAGGAGATCTCCCTGGTACTGGCGGAGGTGTCCGAGACCAGCGCGGCCTCGGCTGACGCCCCCACTGTCGCCAGCGACCAGCGCGCCGAGCGACTGGTGCTGGCCCTCGGCGGCGGCAGCTGGGACCCGCAGGTCCGCCTGCGATCCTGGATGGCCATCGGTGCCGTCGTCGTGGCCGCCACGTCACCGGACGCTGAGGACTCCCCCGCCTGGCTGCGCCGCGAGCTGGTGGACGGCACCCTGCGCATCCTCCACCCACCCCAGACCATCCCCCTGGGGCCCGCGGACGCCTCGGTACCCGCCAGGACACCCTGACGCCGGGCACCACGCGTCCGCACGGACAACGAGCCGCCCCCAGCCGCCACCGCCCGCGCCACCAGGCCCGCGGCAGGTCAGGGCAGGTCAGGGGTGCAGACACCCCCCGACCGGTGTGACACCAGTCGCCTTCCTGTCCGATCGGTCAAAACTGTCCGATCGGACAGTTAAGGTCTCCTCATGGCCCGATCGGGTGCCGTGCTCCACGGCCAGCTTCTCGACGCCGCGCTTGGACTCTTCGGTCAGCGGGGCTTTCGGGGTACGTCGCTGCAGGACATCGCCAGGGAGGCGGGATGCTCCAAGGCCTCGTTGCTGTACCACTTCCACAGCAAGGAAGCGATCTTCGTCGAGCTGTTGACGCCCTGCAAGGACGCGCTCGACGATCTGAACGACCTGTTGCAGGACGTGCCGACGTCCGACGTGGCGCGCCGTGCGGTCGAGGGCTTCGTCGACGTGATGATCCGTTACCGGCGGCAGATCACGATGGTGCTCCAACAGGCGGCTGAGGCCGCCACGGCCCAGGCCGACAAGGAAGGCGTCATCAGCGAGCAGCGCACGGACCTGTTGGTGCACGCGCTCAGTGGACGCGACCCTGACCCGTCCGCTCGGCTGCGGTCCTGGATGGCGATCGGGGCGATCACCCTGGCCGCCACATCGTCGGATACCGAGACGTTCACCGAGCTCACCCGCCAGGAACTGATCACCAGCGCGCTGCGCGTCCTGCGCCCGACCTGAGACCGTCCTCGGCCGGCGTGCGCACCCGCGGTGGGTACGGCCACGTTCTCCGGCCGGGCGATCGCGCCCACGGTCGGCGCATCCCCTCAGGCGCTACTCCTGGTAGCCCCCGGACGCATCCGTTTATCCCCCGATAGATCCATCGTGTTCGACACAGTCGACTTTGTTGCCATCGGGACCGTCCACATCCATAATTATTACTCCAGGTGATGTGATGAACACCCATGGCCATTGAGTTGATCTTTACCTGACCGACCGTCAACCAACCACGACGCCGTGGCTCGCGCCGCGGCCCGACAACGAACGGCGGCCCTGGCGCCGGCGGTCAACGACCGGCTCCGATCGAGCTGGGATTGGGAGTGGGCATGGGAGCGTTCCTGCACCGACTAGGCCGTTTCGCAGTCGAACGACGAAGGTTGGTCATCAGTTTCTGGGTGGTGGTCCTGGCCGGCATCGCCCTCTGCGCGACGGCCTTCTCCGGCCCGACGAGCAGCGCCTTCAAGATCCCGGGCACGGAGTCGCAGCAGGCCATCGACCTGCTGGACGCGAAGTTCCCCGGCACCGGCGGCGCCACCGCCCGGATGGTGATCGCCGCGCCCGACGGGCACAAGGTGACCGACGCCGGGTACCAGGCGGCGGCCGAGAAGGCACTCACCGAGGTGGCCAAGGCGCCTGAGGTCGTCGGTGTCACCACCTGGGACAAGGCGACCGTCAGCGACAACGGACGGGTCGCGTTCAGCGACATCCGCTACTCCGTCGTCGCCGACAACGTCAGCGACGAGTCGAAGGACGCCATCCAGAAGATCGCCGACGAGCTCCGCGCCGTCGGGCTCCAGGTCGACTTCTCCGGTGGGGTCTTCGTCACCGAAGGTGGGGCGGGCAGCACCGAGATCTACGGCATCATCATCGCGTTCGTCGTGCTGGCGATCACCTTCGGTGGTCTGGTCGCCGCGGGTATGCCGATGGTGATCGCGCTGATCGGGGTCGCGATCGGGCTGCTCGGCATCCAGGCGCTCTCCGGCATCGTCTCGCTGAGCGACACCGCGCCCATCCTGGCGCTGATGCTGGGCCTGGCCGTCGGCATCGACTACGCGTTGTTCATCCTGACCCGGCACCGGCAGAACCTCGCCGAGGGGATGGAGATCAACGAATCGATCGCCCTGTCCACCGCCACCGCCGGTGGCGCGGTGACCTTCGCCGGGCTCACCGTGGTGATCGCCCTGTCCGGTCTGGCCGTGGTCGGCATTCCGTTCCTGACCGTCATGGGTCTGGCGGCCGCGGGAACCGTCGCCGTCGTCGTGGTGATCGCGCTGACCCTGGTCCCCGCCCTGCTCGCCGTACTCGGACCGCGGGTGAACGCCGGACGCATCAAGCCGCTGACCCGTCGGACGGCCAGGGCCGCCGCGGCGAACCGGCAGCCGTTCGGTCACCGCTGGGCCGGCATCGTCACGGCCAAGCCGTGGCTGACCGTGGTCGCCTGCCTGGTGGTCGCCGGGGTGCTCGCGATCCCGCTCACCGGGATGAAGCTCGGCCTGCCCGATGACTCGAGCCAGCCCACCTCCACCACCGAGCGACGCGCCTACGACCTGCTCACCAACGGCTTCGGAACCGGCTTCAACGGCCCGCTCACGCTGGTGATCTCGACCCCTGGCAGCGCCGGGGCCAAGGCCGCCGCCGCTTCCGGGGCCGAGGGCCTGCGCGACGCCGACGACGTCGCCGCCGTCGGCGAGCCGACCGCGAACCAGGCCGGCGACGTCGCGATCATCGCCGTCACCCCCAGGTCGGGACCGTCGTCGCAGGAGACGAAGGACCTGGTCAAGACGATCCGAACAGCCGCGGACCGGGTCGAGAAGGAGCGGGGTGGCCGTGCCTACGTCACCGGCAACACCGCGTCCAACATCGACGTGTCGGACAAGCTGTCCAGCTCGCTGCCCCTGTTCCTGCTGCTGATCGTCGGTCTGGCGCTGGTGCTGCTCACGCTGGTGTTCCGGTCGCTGCTCGTGCCGGTGAAGGCGGTGCTCGGCTTCCTGCTCTCGATCGGCGCGTCGCTGGGCATCACCGTCTACGTCTTCCAGCAGGGCCACCTCGGCGGCCTGTTCGGGGTCGAGGCGCCCGGGCCGATCGTCAGCTTCCTGCCGGTGCTGTTGATCGGCATCCTGTTCGGCCTGGCGATGGACTACGAGATGTTCCTGGTCTCCCGGATCCGTGAGCACTACGTGCACCACCGTGACCCGTCGAACGCCATCACCGAGGGCATGGCGTCCACCGCCCGGGTCATCACCGCCGCGGCCCTGATCATGATGGCCGTGTTCGGCAGCTTCATCTTCGGTGACGACTCGGTCATCAAGTCCATCGGCCTGGCCCTGGCCGTCGGTGTCGCGGTGGACGCGTTCATCGTCCGGATGACGCTGGTCCCGGCGATCCTCAAGCTCAGCGGGCATGTCGCCTGGGCGCTGCCGAAGTCGCTGGACCGCATCCTGCCCGACCTTGACCTTGAGGGCAGCCACCTCACCGCCGTCCACCAGCCGGGCGCCTCCGAGCCGGCCGGCGCACGGACCGGCGCCATCGTCGTGGACACCGGCGGTGCGGGCGAGCATGCGGATGGCCCACCCGCACAGCCCGACGCCGAATGGTTCAACCAGCAGCCGGAGCAGACCGGGCCGCGCCGACGGTAGTCGGGCACCCGCAGTACCCGCAAGGCTGGTAGCGATGCCCACGGACGGCCAGGTCAGAGGTTGACCCGGCCGTCCGTGGTCGTTTCGGCGAGGGCGGGTGCGAGCTGCTCGAAGGCCGCCTCGGCGCGGGCGAGCAGGTCCGGCCCGCCGCCGGCGGCGGCCCAGTCCAGCAGGAGAACGTCAATGGTGGCGAGGGTCCAGCTGGCCATCAGCCGGGCCCGCAGCGGATCCGGTGAGGCGCCGAGGCGGCGGGCGACCTGCCCGGCCAGCTCGTCGATCCGTTCCTGCTGCACCTCGGCGAACCGGGCCCGCAACTCGGGCCGGGTCGCGATCATGTGCAGCACGGCCAGGGACTTCTCCCGGTTGTCCGCGCAGGCACGCAGCACGAGGAACGCCATGGCCCGCAGTGACCGGGCGGCCGGCTCGGCCGGTGGACGGGCGTCCACGAGCGGGCCGAGGCCGGCGGACCGAAAGATCGCGCTGACCACGTCGTCCTTGGCCGGGAAGTAGCGGAAGAAGGTCCGCGGCGAGACGTCGGCGGCGGCGGCGATGTCCTCGACGGTTGTCGCCTCGTACCCCCGTTCGGCGAACAGCCGGCCGGCCGCGTGGACGAGCGTCTCCCTGGTCCGCGCCTTCTTGCGCTCCCGCAGTCCCAGGCCCACCGCCGGGGCGGGGCCCGCCGGTACCGACACGTGTGCTGGTGAGGCCATGTGCGCTTGTCCGTCCCTGTCTGTGGACAGTCCACGCCGCGGGGCCGCTCCCTCGGGAACCGGCCCGCGCCGCGGGGCTGTGACCTCGGGCTCTCCCGACCTCATGGCCTGGCACCCGGCACCGCTGACGGTAGGCTCAAAATCTGTCACCCGAGTGTTAACTGGCATTTGAATGCCACTTTTAGCCCTTCTGTCCAGACCGCGACGGTGTGCCGTCGACGTGGAGGTCGCTGTGTCCGCAGCTCCCAGCACAGGCACCACCACGAGCACCGGGTCGGGATCGCCGCCGCGCCCACCGGAAGCGGGGGTGGCGGCGGCCGGGCGGTTCGAGAAGCTGCGGTCCAACCCGTGGCTGACGCTGATCAGCGTCGCGCTCGGGGTGGTCATGGTCGGGCTGGACGGCACGGTCGTCTCGATCGCGAACCCGTTCATCGCCCGTGACCTCGGCGCCAGCCTCGAAAGCCTGCAGTGGGTGACCAACTCGTATCTGCTGGCTCTGGCCGTCCTGCTCGTCGTCGGCGGCAAGCTCGGCGACCGGTTCGGCCGCAAGAAGGTCTTCCTCACCGGCATCATCGGCTTCGCGCTCACGTCGCTGCTGGTCGGTCTGTCCGGCAGCATCGGCGAGGTCATTCTGTGGCGGGCGTTCCAGGGAGTGTTCGGCGCGCTGCTGATGCCGAACACGCTGGCGCTGCTGCGTTCGGTGTTCCCCGCCGAGAAGCTGAACTCCGCCATCGGGATCTGGGGAGCGAGCTCCGCCATCTCGATCGCGGCCGGCCCGATCATCGGCGGTCTGCTCGTCGAGAACGTCTCCTGGGAGTCGGTGTTCTACATCAACGTCCCGGTCGGCGTGATCGCGCTGCTGGTCGGCATCGCCGTCGTGCGCGAGAGCCGGGACGACCGGCCCGGGCAGCGCTTCGACCCGCTCGGCCTCGTCCTGCTCTCCGGCGGACTGTTCGCCCTGGTCTTCGGGGTGGTCAAGGCACAGACCTGGGGCTGGAGCAGCCCCTTGACGTTCGGGTTCCTCGGGGGCTCGGTCGCCCTGCTGGCGCTGTTCGTCCTCGCCGAGAGCCGGGTCGCCCAGCCCCTGCTACCACTGTCGCTGTTTCGCAACCGGACGGTGACGTTGGGCAGCGTCCTGGTGCTGGTGAACTTCTTCGCGATGTTCGGTGTGCTGTTCTTCGTCACGCTGTACCTGCAGAACGTGCACGGCTACTCGGCTGTCGGCGCCGGGGTGCGGCTGCTGCCGCTCACCACGGTGTTCATGGTCGGCAGTCCGATCGGTGCGAGTCTGACCACGCGGTACGGCCCGCGGGTCCCGATCGGGCTCGGTCTGCTGGTGACGTCCGCGGCGCTGTTCGGGTTGACGCAGCTGGACGCGAACTCGTCCTACCTGCGGCTGTGGCCGTCGCTGCTGGCCCTTGGCCTCGGAATCGCGTTCGTCGCCGTCGCCTCCGCCGAGGCGATCGTCGGCAACGCCCCGCTGGAACTGTCCGGGGTCGCCGGTGGCCTGCAGAGCACCGCGATGCAGCTTGGCGGCGCCATCGGGACGTCGGTGCTCGGCTCGATCCTGACCGCCCGGATCAGCGGTGTCCTCGTCGACAAGCTCGTCGGGGCCGGCGCGCCCGAGCGGCTGGCGACCCGGCTCGCGGACTCGGCCGAGACCGTCAGCCAGGGTGTCGCCCTCACACCGCCGCCCGGCACGTCCGCCGGTGTCGGTGAGGCGCTGGCCGCCGGTTCGCATGCCGCGTTCATGTCCGGCCTGCACGTCGCACTGCTCGTCGGCGCGATCGTCACCCTGATCGGCGCGTGCGCCGCCCCGTTCATCCGCGCCAGCGGCCGTCCCACCGACAGCGGCGCCTTCGCGGCCGGCTGACCTCGCCGCCGGTCGATCTTGCCGCCAGTCGACCTTGCCGCCAGTCGACCTTGCCGCCAGTTGGCCCGCGTCACATCACGAGGGACGGGCCCGCCGCCTCACCGGGCCCGTCCCGTTCCGTCTCCGCGTCCTTCTTTGCGCCGGGGGTCACCGCCCGCCGGTCCGGGCCGTCTCCCGCGTCCTAACCGCACTCGCGCAGGTAGCGGCCGAGCGCCATCACCGGCCAGAGCAGCCGGTAGCCGTAGTAGTTGAGGTAGAAGTCGCCGGGGAATCCGGTGCCGGTGAAGTACGGCTCGTCCCAGGTGCCGTTCGGCAGCTGGTTCTCGGCGAGCCAGCGGGCGCCGCGGGCCAGGGCTTCCACGACCTCGGGTCGCCGGTCGGTGGCGAGCAGGCCGAGCATTCCCCACGCGGTCTGCGACGCGGTGGTCTCCCCGCGACCGGCCCAGTCCCGGTCGTCGTAGGAACGCACGTCCTCACCCCAGCCGCCGTCGGCGTTCTGGTGGGCGAGCAGCCAGTCGGCGCCGGCCCGCATGACCGGGTCGGACGGTGCGACCCCCGCCGCCCGCAACGCCGGCAGGACGTTCCCGGTGCCGTACACGTAGTTGACGCCCCACCGGCCGAACCACGAACCATCGGTCTCCTGCGCGTCCAACAGCCACTGGACGCCCCGGCGCGTACGCGGGTCGTCGGCCAGCCCCTCCTCGGCGAGCAGCTCGACGACGTGCGCGGTGACGTCGGCGGACGGGGGGTCGGTGAGCGCCCCGAAATCCCCGAACGGGATCTCGTAGACCAGCGTGGAGGTGTTGTCCGAGTCGTAGGCGCCCCAGCCACCGTCGCTGGACTGCATCCCGAACAGCCAGGTGATGCCCCGCTCCATCGACGCCTTCAGTTCCCTGGACCGTGGATGACGCACCTTGCGCAGCGCCAGCAGCACCGCCGCGGTGTCGTCGGTGTCGGGGTAGGTGTCGTTCTCGAACTCGAACGCCCAGCCGCTGGGCTCAAGGTCGGGGTGGTTCACCGCCCAGTCGCCGCGCTTGTCCCGGATCTCCTGGCCCAGCAGGTAGTCGGCGGTGCGCAGCAGCGCCGGGTGGTCGCCGGCGATCCCCGCGGTCTCCCCCGCCTCGGCCAGGGCGATCCCGGCGAGGGCGGTGTCCCAGATCGGCGACTGCGACGCCTCGACCATCCGCGCACCGTCCGGCATCGTGACGCTGTAGTCCTCGAGGGCCTGCAGCGCGGCGGTGAGCACCGGATGGTCGAGCGAGTAGCCGAGCAGGTGCAGCGCGATGATCGAGTAGACGGCCGGCGGCTGAATCCCACCGAAGCATCCGTCCGCCTCCTGCCGGGTGACGATCCACCGTTCCGCCGCGCGGATCGCCTGCGTGCGCAGCGGCCGCACCGGCATCGAGTGGTAGCGGTGCAGCGCCTTGTCGACGCCGACGAACACCTCCCGCCAGCCGACCTTCGCCCGCAGCTTCGCCGCCCAGCCGCCGTCCCGACGCTGCCTGACGGGTGTCCCCGCCGCGTTGGTCACCGTGCCCTTCACGACGACCTCGTCGGCCACCGCGACCGCGACCGCGTCGGTGTCGGCCTTGTCACCGGTACCCGCGCCGGCATCCGCGTCGGCGGACGTCCGGACACCGGCGGCGTCCTCGGCGGGGACGTCCAGTTCGTCGAGGCCGAACGGCGCGGGATGCACCGGACGCAGCGCCTGGACGATCGTGAGCGGCACGATGGTCTGACGCGCCCAGGTCGAGAACGAGTAGATGTTCAGCGGCGCGGTCGGCGGCAGGAACATGATCTCCGGTGGGATGACCGGCAGGTCCTCCCACCGCCACCAGCCGAACAGCGCCAGCCAGATGCGGGTGAACACGCGCGTCTGGGGAATCCCGCCGTGCGCCCTGATCCACGCGCCGGCGAGCCGCATGTGCTCGGCGTCCAGGTCGTCGCCGGCCAGCCGCAGGCCGATGTACGACTCGAGCGTCGCCGACAGGTCACCGGGGCCGCCGTAGAACAGCGGCCAGGCGCCGTCGGGACGCTGCCGCGACCGGATGAACCGGGCGGACGCCTCGGTCGCGGCCTCCGTCCGGATGCCGAGGAACTCCCGTAGCAGCAGGTCCTCGGCGTCCATCGTCGTGTTGCTCTCGAGGTCGAACTTCCACCAGCCGGCCTTGTCCTGCAGGCTCAGCAGATGCTCGACCCCACGCTGCAGCGTCTGCCCCAGCGTGTTCGCGGGCGCCCGCCGCGCGGACCCGCCGTGCTCCATCTCCGCCCGGACGGACGCGTCCTCGGCCGCGAGCATCGCGTCGTGGGCAGGCATCGCATCGGCAGGCGGTTCGGCGCTGGGCCTCGCGGGGGCGGGCATCGCGTGCGCCCTGCCCTGCTCGGGGATGGGCGTGATCGCGGTGCCGGTGGTCTCAGGGGATGCCATGGGATTTCGTCCTTGTACCTGTGTCGAGCGGATGTGGGCTGGGGATCCGCCGCAGGCGGGCTGGTCAGAGTGGTCCAGACCCGAACAAAACGGATGGACGGTGCCACGGGTGGGGCACCCTGATGTCGCGGGATGGTCGGCGGTACGTCCGCCTCGTTCGGGCCTGACCCGGGGCTCAGGCTCCGGGAGCTCCAAGGACCGGGCTCCGGATGCCAGGCTTCGGGTGCTCTGGGGGTGGGGGCGGGGGCTGGGGGCGGGAGCGCTGGGGGCGGGCCTGGTGGGTACTGCCCGATGCCCTAGGTACTGGCGGCGGCCAGGGCGACCCTTGGTGGGGTCAACCGGCCGGACGCCCCCTGGAGGGCCGGTGATCGCCCTGGTCCGGGCGGGGTCGGGGGCCGATCTCGGCCAGGATCTCGACCTCGTGAGCTCGGTGGCCGGCCGGGAGTCGGGGAGGCGGGGGGTCGCTGCGCCTTCGCCGCGATGGATGGCTGCTCCGGCTCCGGCTCCGGCCCGGGTGCGGCGGGTGGCTGGCCCGGGCCCTGATCGACCGGCGGTCTCGCCTCCCCTGTGGACCCGAGGGACCCGTCCGTCGTGGTGGCAGCGGGACGTGGGACGGCGGTGGGGCCGAGCCGGTCGAGGCAGGTCTCGACCGTGGTGAGCAGAACCTGGAGGTCCGTGCTGCCGGCCGCGCACCAGGAGCGGATCGCCACCTGCAGCGCCGCGAGGAAGACCGAGACGGTCAGCCGCGCGTCCAACTCCGCGAACGGCAACGCCACCGACGCCGGTGCCGGTGCCGGTGCCGGTGCCGGTGTGGCACTGTCACCGTCGCCGACCGGTTCACTGACGGCCAGTTCCGCGGCCAGCCGGTCACCGATGGCGATCAGCCGGTGCAGGACCGCGCCGGCCAGTGGCGACGCGCCGCTGACCGGCATCAGATGATCGGCGTAGTGACGCAGGGAGGGTCCGTCCGGGGACATCAGCCCCCAGGCGCTCAGGGCCGCGTTGCGCAGGGCGAGCAGCGGCGGCTCGTCCACCGGCCGACGGCGCAGGGCGGCGACGGTGAGGTCGCCCATCTCCTCCAGTGGTGCGAGGGCGATGGCTTCCTTGCTGGTGAAGTAGCGGAACAACGTCCGCACGGAGACATCCGCCCCCGCGGCTATCTCCTCGACCGTGGTCGCCTCGAAGCCCTTCTCGGTGAACAGCTCGTGCGCGACTTCGATGATCGCCTGCCTGGTGCGCCGTTTCTTGCGCTCCCGCAGGCCCTCCGCGTTCCCTGTCGACACTGTGATCCCCCCACCTGCGCGTCCTGGCCGCAGCCCCCGCTCAACGTACGCCGGCAACCGGCAACTGGCACCGACTGACAGTTTTCTGACTATCTTGACACCCGCCCGCGCACCCCCCGTCGGCCGGGTACACCCATCCCAACCAGCCAGGACGCGGACCGCGTCCCAGATCTCGGTCGAACGTGACGGGCGTCCCATCGGCCTCGACAACACCGATAGGTGCCAACAAGGCCACCAGCCGAGGATGCGACGCCGCCACCCGGCCGGACCCGACCCCGCCGCCTCAGCCGGGCGATGGCACCCGCCACAGGGCCGCGGCGCTCGCTTCCCCACCGGCGTCGACAATGCGCTCGACCGCCGCGGAGTCAATACCTGGAATCAGGTTCGGATCGATCCTGACAATGAGCATTCGCGTTCTGGCCACGTCGCCACAGTAGGTCGTCATTCACGTGGCCGGCGCCCTGAGTGCCGTCAGAATCCGGACACGACATCGGCCTCGTCTCCACCCGGACAATCGCGCGCGGCGCCGGCGCATCGGATGCGACAGTGCCCTGGCGCACGGCCGCGCCGCGGGCAGCGGGCCCGCCACGGTGGCACGTGCCATCCGGCTGTGGGTGCGGTGGCTCGGGTGGAAAAGACCTGGTCAAGGTGGTCGACTGAGGTCTCGCCGGCCGGCCGTGATCGTGGTCTGCCCGTCCCGGCCACCCGCGGCCACCGCGGCGGGTTCGGGGCATCAGGCCGTCCGTACCGCGGCCGGGTTCGTGGCCTCGCCACTGCCGAACAACACCCCCGGTTCGTCCAGGCGATGCACGAGTTTCCGCGTCCCGGGCGCATCAGGTTCAATACCGGCATGCCGAAGTGTGCCAGCTCGGCGATGGATCTGTGGCCTTTCGATTTCCCGTGGGCGGCGCGGGCCGGACCTACCGCGGCGAGGTTCACAGGCGCGGCCATCCCGCTGCGTCGACCCGCGCCTCGCGTCTGAGACGTGTGTCCTCGGCCGGACGCCACGCCCGACCGTGGCCGGATTTGGGCCTAGGCTGGACGGGTGACCGTTGTGAAGATCAATGCCATCGAGGTTCCCGAGGGCGCCGGCCCCGAGCTGGAGAAGCGCTTCTCCAACCGCCTGCACGCGGTGGACGGCCAGCCCGGCTTCGTCTCGTTCGAGCTGCTGCGTCCGGTGAAGGGCGACAACCGCTACTTCGTCGTGACCCACTGGGACAGCGAGGAGTCCTTCCAGGCGTGGCTCACCGGCCCCGCCATGGAGGCCCACTCCGGCGAGCGTGCCCGCCCGGTCTCCTCCGGCGCGTCCCTGCTCGAGTTCGAGGTCGTCCAGCGCTCGGTGGCCGGCGACTCCGCGTAGTACTGGCGCACCGGCCGGCCGGCCACGCGCCGGCCGGCCGGGACTCCCCGTTCACGGTGAATTTCCCCGCACGTCAGCAGGTGGTTCCGCACGCCCTGAGCGGCACCTGCACAGTCCGCTCTCGGTGAATGGCCCGATAGCGGCAGCAAGGTGATCGCACGCACCCGCCGCCACACCCGACGCCCTCCATTACGGAGAGTTACGATCCGGCCCGGCGGTCCATGTCATGATCCGGCCATCGGAAGTCTGTTCACGCGGCCGGTCATTGCCTTCTGCAACGTCAGCGGCTTGCGCCTGTCCTCGCGCGGCTCGTCTGGAACCCCCGGCTCCCGTTCGGGGCGTAGACACACACCGCCCGAAAAACGCGTCGCCTGCTGTCCGTGACGACCGGACACGTCCCGCCAAAGCATCCCGACAGTGTCCATCCCATGTCATGGGCGTTTGGCTGCGAAGCGGCACCATTCAGCTGGCATCGTTGTCAGTCACTGAGGTGGCTCCTCGGGGGAGGTGGACGCCCGTGATGGCAGTCAGCCAGGGCGGAGACGGAAACAATGGCCGCGCCGCGCCTACGGCGAACTTCGTTCGGCGAATTTCGGTGCCGTACCGATACACAGGGGCCGAGGCAAAAGCCAGCAGCCGGCGCAGGACCGCCCGGCGCCACCGGGCAGGTTGGGGGAGACGGGACCCAGCGGTGTCGCAGCAGTGCTCCTCATTCACCACAATGTCATTTTCCAGCTTTTTCCGCACGACCACACGACGCCGACGAACCACTCCGGCACCCCGGTGGGAGAATGAACCACCAGGTTTCCGGGAAATCAGAGACGGACGTTTCGGAACCAAAGGAACACCACAGGAGGAGATATGACCCTACCCACGCTCCGCATACGTACTTCTATCTGTGCCAATCAGACTCATCGGGACGTCATCGCCTGTGTCGAAGGGGGAGCAGACGCGGTAGGAGTGCTCGTCCAGGTCAGGCACCGCGCCGAGGACGCGGTGGACCTGGCGACGGCCGCGGAGCTCCTGCTCCGCGTGCCCCCGTATGTGGGCCGATACGCAGTCACCCACGCGACCACCGTCGACGAGATACTCGACCTCGCCCAGCTTCCCATCGACACCATCCAGCTTCACGGCGATGTGGATCCCGCCGTGATTCCCGCGCTCCGCGGCGCCGCCCCACACATACGTCTACTCAAGGCCATTCATGTCGTCGATGACCGCGACACCCCGGCCAGCGAACCATGGAGCTCACTGGTGGATGGTCTGGTGCTGGACTCGGTCAACTACACGGAGAACCGGATCGGGGGCACCGGACTCACCCACGACTGGTCGGTCTCGGCAGGAATAGTCAAGGAATCTCGCATCCCGGTCATTCTCGCGGGAGGGATTCGCCCGGAGAACGTCGGAGAAGCCGTCCGAACCGTGCGGCCCTGGGGAGTGAATGTCAACAGCGGGGTCGAGCGGAACGGCGCCAAGATTCTCGACCTGGTCGAAGGTTTTGTGCGGAGTGCCAATGCAGATATCAATAGATAGAAGGATCGATCTCGCCTGCCGCTGGCTCGAGGAGGCCGAGTCGCCAGCCGGCGGATGGGGGTGGGTGGCCGATGTCAGCCCCAACCCGCAGAACACGGCCGAGGTCGTGGTGGCGCTCTCGCACACCGGAAGCCCGGGTACGGAACTCGAGCGTCTTCTGGATGCGCTGGCCAGGTGGGAGGTCGTCTGGCCGGACGGCCGGCAATGGGTGTTCGACACACCCATCGACCAGGCCTGGCGCCTGCGTGGACTGTGCCGATTACCGAAGACGCGAGCTCGCGACCAGCACATAAGCCGAACGCTTCGCGATCTGCGGAGGAAGTTCACCGGCCGAGGCTGGTCTCTCGCACCGACCCTCGGCGAGTCCTCGTTCGCGACCGCGGTGGTCCTCCTCGCGGTCGGCGAGTTGTCCGTCCGCGAGTCCGTACCGGCGCTTGCGCTGCACTACATGGCGGCCTGGCAGTGGCTCCTGGCAGATCTGAGTCGTCCCAGTAACCTGGACTGCGCCATCGCGCACACATCGTGGGCGCTGCTGGCTCTCTCGGAACCCGCCTTCTCACAGTGGCGGAACAGCGCCTACCGGCGCGCCGTGAAGATGGGCCTGCAGCGGTTGCTCGACGCACTGGCTGGCCCCATCCCGGTCGAGGAAGAACAGTTCTCGCGTGGGCCGATTCGAGACAAGTGGCGGCATCCGAACCTGGCGGTCGTCATTCAGGCGGTCCTGCGAATCGAACCCTCACTGCTTTTCAACCCGACAGTTCGCCAGCATTTTGGCGAACTGATGCGGCATCAACGTACTGGAACCCCAGGCGAGGAGGGAGCCTTCGCACTCAACGAAGCAGGACCGGCGACCACCTATTCCACCACCCATGGCATACAGACGATGGTGATGGTGAAGCAGGCGTTCGCACAGGCGTCACCCGGCGATGTGCTCGAGCTCTTCTGCCGAATCGACGGGCGCCATCACACCGACGCCCAGCAGATCACTCCCGCCCTCGGCGGGAACGCGGTCATCATGAACAGCACGGCCGGTCTTGCCGTCGGCATACTGTTCACGATGACGATCTCTATTTTCGCCGCCTTCATGCTGGGCGGAATCACCCTCACCGACATATCGCGCAAGGTCCTCGCCTGCGCTCTCGTATATTTCCTCGCGATCGGATGGTACGGCTATCTGGCCGCCCGGCTGCCACGTACACCAAATCGGAACATCGCACTGTCGATCTATGGCGCCGTCACTGCGGTAGCTTTGCCCATCGTCACGTATCTCGTCACCTGAGGATGCCAGATGTCACTGCTCGAGAGATGGAAGAACCTTGCCGAGGACTGGTCCTCCTGGGCGCGCGACCCCGGCCACGACTTCTACTTCTGGCATTTCAATCTGCCGTCGCTGCTGAGGATGGTTCCACCCGAGGCGAAGCGGGCACTCGATCTGGGCTGCGGCGAGGGAAGGGTGAGCAGGCATCTGCTCCGGGCCGGAGTCGACGTCGTCGGACTGGACATCTCTCCGTATCTGGTCCGCAAGGCCCTGGACGGAGATCCGCCCCTTCGGACGATCCTCGCCGACGGAACCGATCTCCCCTTCCGTAGTGGCGTCTTCGATCTTGTCGTCGCATCGATGTCCCTCCAGGACATCACCGATGCGCCGAAGGCCATCGGCGAAGCCAGCCGCGTCCTCGAACCCGGTGGCGTGCTGTGCCTCTCCGTCGTCCATCCGCTCTCGTCGTGGCAGGCCATCTCCTCTCGACCGGACAGCGATCACACCAGCTATTTCGAGGAGAGAGACTACGACGAAAACGTCTATATAGGTGAAAAATCCATACATCTGCACAGCGCGCACCGGACCGTCAGCAGCTATTTCCTGATGCTCGCGGACGCCGGTCTCGTGTGTGACTACATGGCCGAGCCCAGGCCAAGCGCCGCCATGGTGCAAAAATACCCCGGCCTCGCCGACATGCGGAGAAACCCTCGCTTCCTGCATATTCGTGGTCGCAAGGTGAGCCTTCCGGCCACCGGGACGTAGCCGCTTCGAAGCCCTCGGATGGCTTGTACTCCTCACAGCTGGCCCACCGGCACTCGGGCGGGTGCTCGCTCGAGACCGACATGGACAGGAGCGACCGTCTCCCAAGCCCTTCCCGTCCGCCCGTTCCGCCACCGGGCAGGGTCCGCGCCCGGCAGGAAGTGGCCAACGGGTCACGACGACCTGCCCACCTTGGTAGGAACGCATCCACTCAGCCGCGCCTGATGGATGGAGAGCCGAACAATCATGGTCTCGGCCCTTGTCGTGATCTCCCTCGTTCTGACCGGCCTGGTCGCCGGCACGATGACCATCGGCCTGGTCGCCGTGCGGCCCGCGATGCACACCCTGCCCGCGACCACCTACGTGACCGTCAAGCAGGCGTTCGACGTCAGCTACCCGAAGTTCATGAAACCCCTGCAGATCACCAGTCTGTTCTCGACGGTCGCCCTCGCCGTGGCCGCCGCTGTGGCCGGCCCCACCACCAGCGCCATCCTCGCCGCCATCGCCGCGGTGGCCGTCTTCACCAACATCATCGTCACCGTCCGGGGCGACCTCCCCATCAACAACGCGATGGCCACCTGGACTCCGGACGCGCCCCCCAGCGACTGGCAGTCCCACCGCGCCCGCTGGGACTTCTTCAACTCCATCCGCACGATCGCCGCTCTCACCGCCCTGGTCCTGCTCGCCCTGGCAGCCACCACGACCTGACGCGTCTTCCTTATCTCCGGGCGTCCCGAAGACCGCGAGGACGCCGTCTGGCCCCTGCCCCGGCAGCGCGCTTCCGATCGGGCCCCGGTCGGGTTAGGAATCGGCCGGCGACCGCAGGGACTCCCAGGTGGCGGCAAGTTCTTCCGGACCGGCCTGGACGGCACTCCCTGCACGGCGCACCTGGTCACCGACATAGCGGGGTACCAGGTGGACGTGGAGGTGAAAGACCTCCTGGCCGGCCGCGGCACGGTTCGCCTGGGTAAGGGAGAGCCCGTCGGGCCGCAGCCGGTCGCGCAGCCGCCCGGCAACCCGATGGGCTGCCGCCATCACCTTCTGCGCGTCCTCGGAGCTGATACTCCACAGATCGTCGGCATGCGTTCTGGGCACGACCAGGGTGTGCCCCGGCGCCGCCGGCGAGATGTCGAGGAAGGACACCGTCCAGTCGTCCTGGTCGATGATCCACGCCGGCGCGGCACCCGCCACGATGGCACAGAAAATGCACTGTCGAGTTTTCGGGTCCACCGGCTGGACTCTCCCACGCGGACCCGCTCATGCGAACAGTCCCAGCAGTGGTGCGTACTCGCGACGGCGCCGCTGCCGGGTGACGGATCTCCCGCAGCCGGGTGGACACGTGGATCTACCTGAGACAGGCCGGCATCGGGCTCAGCACCGTGTGGGCATGCTCGATCACCCCTCGCCGGGCGGGCATGGCGCCAGACGAGACAGGGTCTGCGTGGCGGGCGTCACATCAGGGGTGGGCGACGGAACCCACTGCGTGGACCGATCAGAGAATATGCGGGTCGTGTCCGTTCCCATGCACACCGGAGCAGGAGGCCGCGGAATGTCCACCGTCGAGGATCGCGTCAAGAACGTGGTTGTGGAGCAGCTGAACGTCACGTCGGAGGAGGTGACGAACAGCGCGTCGTTCGTCGAGGACCTGGGAGCGGACTCCCTGGACCTTGTCGAGCTGGGTGTGGCCCTGGAAGAGGAGTTCTCCATCGGTATCTCCGACGAGGACGCCGAGGAGATCAACACCGTGCAGGATGCCATCAACTGGATCAACGCACACCGACGGTAGGGCGCTGTCGGGCTGTCCACCGCGATCCGCACGCCGTGGGACGACGGCTCCTCGGACCTGATGGAGGGGATCCTGCTGCCGCCTGCGGGCGGCGCGGGACTGCGCCGGTGCCGGCCGCCGGCGACCAGTTGTCGAACGAGTAGAGCCCACGGTCGGCGGTCAGTATCTCGTCGCGGTTCAACCGCAGGAGCAGGCCGCGGGCCAGGGTCTTCTCCCCGGTCGCCCAGCCGCCGACCTCGGTGGCCCAAAACGCGTGCGTGCCGCACTCGGCAGGAACAGCCAGAAAACGGTGCCCCGCGGAAATTCGCTGCCATCCGCGACGAATCACCAGTGGTATCCGATCCCTGATCTCACCGAAATCATGGCCAGGCCATTTCCTGTCCGCTTACCGACATTGCCCATCCGATGACGGCGGTGGAAAAATAAAGGCGCCACCATGGTCGGGCAGACCCGCCGCTTCTTCTCCGCGCTTCCGCCCCACCCACCCGGAGACCGTGGTGAGAGCAGGCATTGGTGAGAGCAAACAGGAGGAACCATGAGTCGCAGTGCACTGGCGAGCCGCAGGCAGATCCGCGCCTTCCGCGAGGGTCATTATGTGCTGCTGGTCGCCGAGGGCGATCTACCCACTCCCGGGTTCAACGTCGACATCACGCCGAGCCCACTGAAGATCTCTCCGCCGGAGTTCGAACTCCGGCGATACGCCCGGCCCGGCATCTTTCCGCAGATCGTCACGCCGTACCGGTACGCGGAGGCGGTCCGCTTCCCCGAGGACCAGAACACGATCACGGTCATCCACGCCGACGGTGCAGACCATGTCGAGATCGAGCCCTGCGGACCCGAGCTCGCCGGCTATGCGGCCGCCGTCCGCGCCACATCCGGGCGCGAAGACCCTGCCAGCAGCAACTCCGGTGGCGCCACGTCCGACAGCGGCACCTCGACCACAGCGTTGGCCGCGGCGGACGAGGCCGTCGGGCTGTCTCCCACGCTCAGCTTTGACGACGCGTTCGCCAAGGCGCTGGCGAACCTGCCATCCGCCGGCAAGCCACCGCACCCCGATGCCCTCAGCCGCGTCGAGGTGAAGGAGATCAGCGGCCTGTTCGGCGGCTTCGCCGGCTTCCACCATCTCCTGGTTCGGGTGAGCCGGACAACGTCCTGACCCCAGCCCGACCCGCGGCCATCAGGCACCACGGGGGGCCGATGCGCCGGCGCTGAAGGCCGCGTGCCGCCGGCGTTGAAGGCCCACGTGACGCGTGGCCCTGGGATCAGGGCCGGGTGGGCAACGGTCGGGGCCGGACAACCCGGCCCGGACCCGCGAGCTCAGGCCATTCTTCCGAGCCGGAGCGCAGGAACCGCAGCAACACCTCGGAATCCGACCGCACAGCGCCCACCATCGCCCCAGTCTCCACGTCCACGCCCACGTCCCGGCCGGCGCTGGCCTGCGCTGGTCGGATGTCGACCCGGACGCCCGGACCTTGCGGGTTCAGTGGTCGGTGCAACGCGAGAACGATGAACTCCGGCTCGTCCAACCGAAGACCCGGACCTCACGGCGTCCTCTTTCCGTCCCCACCGCGGCGCACGACGTGTTGAAGAGCTTCGAGCCAAGGATGATCTTCCGTGGCTACGGCTGCACGACCTTCACCACGTCTGTGCCACGGTCCTCCTGATGGCCGACGTCGGACCACGCACCACGATGGAGATCCTCGGCCCCATCACACCTCGGATGACCACGAAGCGCTACGGCGATGCCTTCCCCGAATGCCTCCACGCCGCCGCGCTGGACGCCTTCCTGGCCAACGAGATCGACGAAGCCGAAGAAAACAGACTCCGGTTGGCTACACAGCGACCTCAGGAAGCTGCCACGCCACGCCAGGAAGGGGGTCCGGGGATCGCCCCCCGGACCAGTATCGCGGCAGGCGAGAAGCCGCCCAAAGGACGGCAACTACGAGAAATCAGCGCGTGGAGACGCGGGGATTTGAACCCCGAACCCCTGCCTTGCAAAGGCAGTGCTCTGCCAATTGAGCTACGCCCCCTTAGCCGCACCACCCGACCACCGCACCATCCCGCGCGACGCGGAAGAGCGCGATCCTCGGAGCGGAACGCCTCTACAGACTACGGCATCCGTCCAGCATCCCGGCCGATGGGCTTCGACGGGCCTGGGCCGGAACCCCGGTGGGCTGGGACCGCGGGTGGGCTGAGATCGCTGGTCGGCGAGGGCGGGGGTCGGGGCGGGGTCAGAGTTCGACGATGCCCACGTCGAGGACGAGGGTGCCGGTGAGGCCTTCGGGGGCGGCCAGGTACAGGTCGACGCGGGTGGCGGGCGGGAGATCCTCGATGACGCGCAGCGGGATGTGCACCGAGGCGCGGGCGCCGATCGGGAAGTAGCGCATCGGGCGGCTGTCCCGCTGCAGGATCGCGCAGATCAGCTCGTCGGTGGAGTTGCCGCCGCGGAAGTACAGGGGCTGGGCGGTGGTGCCGTCCGGGACGACGTAGGTGAAGGTGGGGCCGAGGGAGAACGGGGTGGCCAGGCCGCGGCCCTCGAACGCGACGATGCCCTGGAGGAAACGTGCGGTGGTGAACATGATCCGCCTCCCACCGGCTGTCCCGCGAACGTCGTCACGCCCAGGGTAGGTCACGGTGTCGGCCGTTCGGCCGGTCCCGTCGGTCACACGCCGGGACGGACCACCGATCTTCCCCGGTACGGCGTTTTCGTCTGGCGTCGGCTGGCGGAAGGGGGGACCGTGGTGCTATGGCTGCCCCCACCTCCTACCGTCCTGACCGACCCTCCGATGGCCGGCCGGCCGATCCGAGCAGGCCGACCGACCTGGCGGACCCTGGTCCGGTGCAGGAGTCCGGTGTCGCCGCGGCGCTGGCGGCGGCGGGGCCGGGCGCGGGGCCGGCGGGCTCGGGGTATCGACCCTCGGTCGTCCCGCATGATCTGCTGGCGGGGGTGACGGCGGCCCACCGTCGGCTCGTGGAGCTGCTCGCGAATGTCGAGGACGAGGTGTTGCGGCGGCCGTGCGGGCTGCCGGGGTGGAGTGTGGCGCATCTGCTCACCCATCTGGCCCGTAACGCCGAGGGCCATGCGGGGATGGTGGAGGCCGCGTCCGCTGGCGGGGTCGGCGATCAGTATCCGGGTGGGCGGGCGCAGCGCGACGGCGACATCGAGGCCGGACGGGACGTGCCCGCCGCGGTCGCCCGGGTGGCGATCGCGGATTCGGTGGCTCGCCTGGAGCGGGCGTGGGACGCGGTCACCGTCGACGGCTGGCGGACCGGGTACGGCAGGGTGAGTTCGTACGGCGTCACGTCGCTGGCCGATCTGCTCTTCCTGCGGTGGCGCGAGGTCGAGGTGCACCTGGTCGATCTGGAGCTGGCCGACCGCGGTGGACCCCGCTGGATGGATCTCGACGCGCCGTACCTCGACCTCGAATGGGCCTGGACGGTGCGTGGCCTGCCCGACCGGGTGCCGCCGGAGTACACCGTGCTGCTGGCGCCGGGTGATCGGCCGTCCACCGCGGTGGGACGTGGGGAGCGGCTGGTCATCGTGGACGTCCCGACCGTCCCGGCGCTGGCCTGGTTGACGGGCCGCGAGCGCGGTGCCGACGACTGGCCGTCCCTCGGGCCCTGGATGTGAGGCGCGTGGCGCCGGCGAGTAGTCGGGCGGGCGAGTAGCGACACATCGGGTGCGCCCGGCGATCGGGTGCACCACGGCGGGCGAGAGAATGCCCGCCGTGTCGGACAATACGGACAACCTCCGGGTAGCCCCGCGTCACGAGCGCGACCGGCGGGCCGCCGCGTGATCACGATGGCGTTGTTCAACAACAAGGGTGGCGTCGGCAAGACCACCCTGGCCTACCATCTCGCGCACATGCTGCAACGGATGGGCCACCGGGTACTCGCCGTCGATCTTGACCCGCAGGCCAACCTCACCGCGCAGTTCCTCGACGAGGAGGAGCTGACCATCCTGTGGGGCGAGCCGGAGGACACCGCGTCCTCGGCACCGAAACCCTTCGACCTCGACACGCGTACCCCCCGCACGAACCGGCACTCCGGCACGATGGCCAGCGCCATCGCGCCGATCATGGAGGGCGTCGGCGACGTCGACCTGATCACGCCGGTGACCATCGAGGACGGCCTGTGGCTGCTGCCGGGGGACGTCGAACTCAGCGTGTTCGAGGACCGGCTGTCCGCCGCCTGGCCGAACAGCTTCCTCGGCAAGGATGTCGCGGCCCTGCGCACCACCACCGCGCTGCACCGCGCCATCGAGAACGGTGCCCGCGCGGTCGGCGCCGAGATCGTGCTGATCGACGTCGGCCCCAACCTGGGCGCGATCAACCGCGCGGCGTTGCTGTCCGCGGACACCGTCCTCATGCCGATCGCCGCCGACCTGTTCTCCCTGCGCGGTCTGCGTAACCTCGGCCCGACCCTGCGGGACTGGCGTTCGACCTGGCAGGGGACCGTGCTGCCGAAGGTCCCCGAGCGGATCGCGGCGCCGCGCGGCCTGATGATGCCGATCGGCTACATCGTGATGCAGCCGCCCACCCGCGCCGACCGGCCCGCGAAGTCCCACGACCGGTGGCTCGACCGCATCCCCGAGGTCTTCTCGACCTCGGTGCTGGGCGCCGGTCATCCCGACGCGCACGACCGGTCCTTCGAGATCGCCACCATGCGCAACTACGCCAACCTGGTCCCGCTGGCCCACGACGCCCGCAAGCCCATGTTCGAGCTGCGCGCCGGTGACGGCGCCCTCGGCGGCACCCAGACCGCCGTCCGCCGCTGCTACACCGACTTCCGCGACCTGGCCCTCAAGGTCCGCGCCCGCCTCGCCTACATCGACCCCACCCTGCGCATCCCCACCTGACCCGCGCTGACCCGCGCTGACCTGGGCCGGGGTGCCCGGTCAGTCGTGTGGTGGGGCGGAGCGGCGATCGCGTTTGGTCACGGAACGCTGCTTCTTGGCCTTCAGGCGACGTTCGACGGAGCCGCGGGACGGCTTGGTCGCCCGGCGCGGCCGCGGCGGACGGGAGGTCGCGGTGCGCAGGGCGTCCACCAGGCGTTCGAGGGCGGCCTCGCGGTTACGCAGCTGCGAACGGTGCTCGCTGGCGACGACGGTGAGGACCCCGCCGTGCAACCGGCCGGCGAGCCGGATCAGGGCACGTTCGCGGGCCACCTCCGGGATGGACGGCGAGCCGGCGACGTCGAAGGCCAGTTCGACCCGCGAGTCGGAGGTGTTGACCGACTGGCCACCCGGCCCGGACGAACGCGAGTAGCGCCAGTTCAGCTCATCCGCGGGCAGCACGAACCCCGGTTGAATCGAGATCTCCCGGGGCAGCATGCCCTTCATGGTGCCCGACCCGGGGCCATCCGTCAGCTGACTTGCGACCGGATGGTCAGTGCGGGGTCGCGGCGGTACCGGCGGTGGAGGTGGCCTCGCGCCACAGGTCGATCTCCTCGCCGCCGCGGGAGCGCCGCCGGGCGGCGGTCAGGGCCGCACCGGCTCCTGCCAGCAGCGCCAGCACCGTCACCTTGCGCGCCATGTCGACTCCCCTCGTCCGGCCCGCCATCGGCCGCCTGCGGCCGTGGGCGCCACTGTTCGCGACGTCCTCCACGGTATCCCGCCCATCCCGGACGGCACGTCCAAGCAGCGGATTCTCAGCGTCGAAGCAGGCCACGCAGCCGGGAGCGCGCCGGCCAGGACCGCGGTGGACTGGTCACCTCGTAGGCGGGAAAGGCGCGTTCGGCGACGTCCACCAGCATCGCGACGTCGATCGGACGCAGGACAACCCCGGCGGAAAGGACATAGTCCGCCACACCGGACGCGGGTAGCAGCAGGACGCCGTCGATCAGGGCGAGCCCGGCCGGCACCTCGGCCCGGGCGAATCCGACCACCGGCTGCACCTCGAGCTGCCAACCCGCCGGCAGTTCGCCGAGCAGTTGGGCGGTGGCCTCCTCGCCCATCCACGCGACCAGGCCCAACATGGCCCGAAGGGGCACCTTGCCAGCCCAGACGCCGGCGGCGTTCTGCCGGACGGGGCCCTCGTGGGCGTCGGTCTCGATCACCCACGCGCCGGACGGACCGATCACCAGATGGTCGATGTTGCTCGCCGAATCCGCCAGGGCCCGGTCGTGCAGGACCGTGTAGCCGGCGCGGACCAGGCGGTCGAGCGCCCGGGCAGTGCTGCGTTCGGCCTCGGCGTCCTGGCGCCACGCCTCGATCTCGGGTGGGGTCCGCAGGAACCGCACCGCCGCGACCACCCCGACGACCAGCGCCGCGACGACGCCGAGCTGGGCGGCCACCCCCGTGGGCAGCCCGACGAGGGCGCAGAGCACCACCACGACCAGGACCGCCGCCACGGCGATGCCGCCCGCGACGACGCAGAAGCGCCGCCGGTGGTCGGCCCGCTCGGCGCAGTACAACTCCCGGCGCCGCAGGTACTCGGCCATGGCCGAACGTCCCGCTGACTGTCGGTCGGACACGTCCGCGGTCACCACCTCCCGGCGCCGTCTCGACGCCGCTGGGTTCGGCGCTTGTCTCCGGTCCGGAACCGGGCCGGCTCGCAGGCGATTACGCCACGCAACCGGCTTGTGGGCCATCCCGGGCACCATTCCATCGAATGCACAACACCGACAGGGTCATAACGCCAGAGTCGTGACAGGGTCAGGGTGTGGAATATGCGAGAGAGAACCACGTTGAACCCACATCTATACCACCCGTCGCCAAGGTCGCCGAGACGACACCGCGTGGCCCACTCGGATAGTCGGCGCTGTCGATGGGGAGGAGACAACCCAACAACCACCGTCGAGCGCGGCGCCGACGGTCGCCGCACCCCGAAGGAGCCGCAGGATGCCAGGTCACGCGCCATCTCGGGCGGCGGGCAACGAGGACATCGCACCGCATCACCACGGTCCGGTCGACCCCACCGTCCCGCTCGGTGACGAACCGCTCGACCGTGCCGGGGTTGTCTCCTTTGCACTCGCCTGCGTGACGCCGCCCACCGCTTCCCGCGAAGAACGGGACGAGACGGTGGGAATCGAGACCGAGTGGTTCGTGGTCGACCGTCGGGCCGTCGACCGTCCCGTCCCACCGGAACGCACCGGACGTGCCCTCGCCGCGATCGCCCACGCGCCGGCCGACACCGCGCAGGACACCGGCGATGCCGGCGGCAAGGGCAGCCCCGGTGACGCGGGGGGCGCGGATCTCGTCGGAACGGTGCTGCCAGGTGGCAGCCGACTCACCTTCGAACCTGGTGGCCAGCTGGAGTTGTCCGGCCCGCCGGCGACGCTGTCCGCGGCCCTCGCGGCGACCGCCGCCGACCTGCGGCTGGTCCGCGCCGCCCTGGCGCAGGACGGCCTCGCCCTGATCGGCATGGGCACCGATCCGCTGCGCGCCGGGATCTGCCAGACCACCGCGTCCCGCTATGCGGCGATGGGTGATCACTTCCGGGCCGGCGGTGGCGCGGCCGGGGAGGCGATGATGTTCTCGACGGCGTCCGTCCAGGTCAACCTGGACCTTGGGGCGGACCCGGTCGACGCCGAGCGGCGTTTCCAGCTCGCCCACACCGTCGGACCGGTGCTGACAGCCATGTTCGCCGCCTCACCCGCGCTCGCCGGGCGGCGCACCGGCTGGCACTGCACCCGGCAGTCGATCTGGGCCGGTATCGACGCCAGCCGCACCGGTTCCGTGCTCGACATACCCCCCGACACCGACTCCGGTCTCGCCGCCCGCTGGGCCCGCTACCTGCTGGCCGCCCCGCTGATGATGACCGCGATCCCGGGCCGGCGGGACGCGGACGGTCACCGGGCGGACCATGAGGAGCACTTCGTCGCGTCCACCGCGGGCCACACCCTCGCCGACTGGCTCGACGGGCACGGTCCCGTCGACCGTCCGCCCACGGTGGACGACCTCCGCTACCACGCGACGACGCTGTTCCCGCCGGTCCGGCCGCGGGGCTGGTGGGAGATCCGTTACCTGGACGCGCAGCCGGGGGACGGCTGGCAGGTGGCGGTGGCGGTGACCACGGCGTTGCTCACCGACCCGGTCGCCAGCGCCGGCGCGGCCGTGGCCTGCGAACCGGTGACCCGACACTGGTCGGCCGCCGCGACGGTCGCGATGGGCGACCCGGCGCTGGCCCGGGCCGGCGCCGACTGTCTGGCCCTCGCCGTGGACGCCCTGCGCCGCGCCGGCTCCACCGAGGAGCTCCTCGGTGCCGTCGAACGATTCGCCCAGCGGTACACGCTGCGCGGCCGCTGCCCGGCGGACGACCTGTCCGAGCGGCTGGCCCAGAACGGCCCGGCCGGTCTGCTGCGGGAGGAGGCCCAGTCGTGCGTCCCGGCCGCCTGACCGAGCCCCCCTCCGAACCCGACCTGCACGACCCCGACCACGACCACGCCCCCGAGCCGCGAGGCCCCGAGCCGCGCGACCCTGACCTGCGGACGCGGGTGGTCAGCGAGTTGGAGGCGGTCCGACGGCGTTCGCTGGCGTACACCGACGTCGACGAGGACGAGCTCGTCCGCCAGCATTCGCCGTTGATGTCGCCCCTGGTCTGGGATCTGGCGCATATCGGCAACTACGAGGATCTCTGGCTGGTCCGGGCGCTCGGCCAGGCGGCCGCGACCCGGCCGGGCCTCGACGGCGTCTACGACGCGTTCCGCCACGACCGGGCCAGCCGGGCCCGCCTGTCCCTGCTCGGCCCGGAGGGTTCCCGGGCCTACCTGCGTGAGGTCCGCGCCCGCGCGTTCGAGCTGCTCGACCACCTCGACCCGGCGCTGGCGCACGGCGACGACGACACCCGGGCGAGGCTGCTGACCGGCGGGTTCGTCTACGGCATGGTCATCCAGCACGAACATCAGCACGACGAGACGATGCTGGCCACCCACCAGCTGCGGATCGGCGCCGCGCTGCTCGCCGCGGGCCTGCCGGCACCACCGGGTCGGCCGGTGGCGCGACGCGAGGTGCTGGTGCCGGCAGGACCGTTCACCTTCGGCACCAGCGACGATCCCTGGGCGTACGACAACGAACGCCCCGCCCACCGGGTGGACCTGCCCGCGTTCTGGATCGACACCCTCCCGGTCAGCAACCGCGCGCAGCTCGCCTTCCTCGAGGCCGGCGGCTACGACGACGAACGGCTGTGGTCGAGCGCCGGATGGGACTGGCGTCAGCGGGAGGGACTCACCGCCCCGGCGTTCTGGTGGCGCGACGGCGACACCTGGCTACGGCGTCGGCTCGGCCATGTCGAACCGGTGCCCCTGGACGAGCCCGTCCAACATGTGTGCTGGTACGAGGCCGAGGCACACGCCCGCTGGGCCGGTCGACGGCTACCCACCGAAGCCGAGTGGGAGAAGGCCGCCGCCCACGACCCGGCAACCGGACGTTCACACCGCTATCCATGGGGTGATACCGCGCCGACTCCGGACCGTGCCAACCTGGGGCATCGCACGAGCGGCCCCGCACCGTTGGGGGCCTACCCCGCGGGTGCGAGTCCCTGCGGAGCCGAGCAGATGATCGGGGACGTGTGGGAATGGACGGCCAGCGGCTTCACGCCCCACCCGGGTTTCCGCTCCCATCCCTACCGCGAGTACAGCGAGGTCTTCTTCCCGAAGGACGGGGAGTCGTCCGCGTTCCGGGTCCTGCGCGGTGGCAGTTGGGCGACCGGCGCACCGGCCTGCCGGCCCACCTTCCGCAACTGGGACTACCCGATCCGGCGCCAGATCTTCGCCGGTTTCCGGTTGGCCCGCGACGCCGACTGACGACCCGAGGGAGCCGACGGTGTGTCGTCATCTCGCCTGGATCGGTGCTGCCCGCACGCTCGCCGAACTCACGATGGCACGGCCGCACGGCCTGCTGCGTCAGTCCTGGGCGCCGCGGCGGATGCGGCACGGCACGATCAACGCCGACGGTTACGGTGTCGGCTGGTACGCCCCGCGGCTACGCTCCGGGCCGGCCCGCTACCGCCGAGCGGTTCCGATGTGGACGGACGCCTCCTACGCGTCGATGGCCGGGGTGATCGCCTCGGGTTGCGTGCTGGCCGCCGTGCGCAGCGCGAGCGTCGGCATGCCGGTCGAGGAGTCCGCGACCGCTCCCTTCACCGACGGCACCCGGCTGCTCAGTCACAACGGCCGGGTGGACCCCGCCGCCGTCCGCGCCCTGCTCGCGCAGCATCCCGAGGCCCCCGCGCCCGATTCCGCCTGCGACTCGGCGCTGCTGGCCGCGCTGGTCTGGGAGCATGCCGCACGTCAGCCCCTGGCCGACGCCGTCGCCCAGGTGGTGACCGCCCTCGGCGACGCCGGCCTCGCCGACTCCCGCCCCGGCGCCCTACGCCCCTGGGCCGGCGACTGGACGACCCCGCCCCCAGATCCAGCCCCAGCCCCAGCCCCACCAGCTCCGCCGGGCCCGCCGGCCGCACCGGCGGCGTCCGGGTCACCGCGATCAGATGGAGCAGACCGGCCGTCAGCGGCTCGCCTCAATCTGGTGGTAACCGATGGAACCCAGCTCGTCGCGACCGCCTGGGGAGAGACCCTCGTCTATCGGATCGAGGAGGACGGTGTCCTCGTCGCGAGTGAGCCGGATGACGATGGGGCAGGCTGGATCGAGGTTCCCGACCACTACCTATTGGTGGCCGACACGCGCAAAGTCACTCTTCGTAGCTTGACCAGCGGAGATGGCTACTGTGGGTTGCACACCGTCGATGGAGGACGCCACGATGACACCGAGCACTCCGACGACCGCCCCCGCCGGGACGGCTGAGCCCGTGGACTCGACCACTGTTCCACGTGAATCCGTCACCGCTGGCCCCGGTCTGACCGTGCAACGGCACGTCCGCGAGAACGACCGGATCTCCGCACTCTCCCGTGACGTCCTCACCGGGTTGTCGTCCCCGCCGCGCACCCTCCCGCCGAAGTGGTTCTACGACGCCCACGGCGGCCTCCTCTTCGAGGAGATCACCCGGCTGCCGGAGTACTACCCCACCCGGTGTGAACGGGCGATCCTCGAGCTGCATGCCGCCGACATCGCCGCCGCCAGCCCGGTGGACACCCTGATCGAACTCGGCTCCGGCAGTTCGGCGAAGACCCGACTGCTCCTGGACGCGCTGCGCGACACCGGCACCCTGCGCCGCTTCGTCCCCTTCGATGTGGACGAGACGTCGCTGACCAGCGCGGGGGAGGCGATCCTCGCCGACTATCCGGGGCTGTCCGTGCAGGCCGTGGTCGGCGATTTCGAACGGCACCTGGCGCAGCTGCCCACCGGCGGGCGCCGCCTCATCGCCTTCCTCGGTGGCACCATCGGCAATCTGCATCCCGCGGGCCGCCACAAGTTCCTGACCGCGCTGCGCGACCAGGCGGGGCCCGGCGACGCGCTGCTGCTCGGTACCGACCTGGTCAAGGACCCGGATCGGCTGGTAGCCGCCTACGACGACGGTGCCGGCGTGACCGCCGCGTTCAACCGCAACATCCTCACGGTGATCAACCGCGAGCTCGATGCGGACTTCGACATCCGCGGCTTCGCGCACATCGCGGTGTGGAACGCCGCCGACTCGTGGATCGAGATGCGGCTGCGCGCCGTGCGCGACCAGCGGGTCACCATCAGGGCGCTGAAGCTCAGCATCGACTTCACCCGGGGCGAGGATGTGCTGACCGAGATCAGCGCCAAGTTCGTCCCGGCGGGCCTGGACGCCGAGCTCCAGCAGGCCGGCTGGGCGTGCGCGGCCCGGTGGACAGACCCCGACGGCGCCTTCGCGCTCACCCTCGCCACCCCGGCCTCGCCACCCGCCGCCGCCCCGATCTGACCGGCCGGCCACGGCTCCCCGCACCGGACCTGCCCGGGCACTCGCCGACTCGTTCGGCCTGCCGGCCTGGTGGGTGGGGCCCGCCTGACCGGGCGGGCCCCACCCAGGATCAGGATCAGCCGAGCAGGGAGACGTCCCGTGCGGCCCCGGTCGAGGCGGAGGTGGCCATGGCCGCGTAGGCACGCAGCGCCGCGGAGACCGGCCGCTCCCGGCCCACCGGCCGGTAGCCACCGGCGGCTTCCTGCTCGGTTCGCCGCCGGGCCAGTTCCTCGTTCGACACGAGCAGTTCCAGGCGCCGCGTCGGGATGTCGATCTCGATGATGTCGCCATCGCGGACCAGGGCGATCGTGCCGCCGTGCGCCGCCTCCGGCGAGACGTGCCCGATCGACAGGCCCGAACTCCCGCCGGAGAACCGCCCGTCCGTGATCAGCGCGCACTTCGGACCGAGGCCACGGCCCTTCAGGAACGCCGTCGGATACAGCATCTCCTGCATGCCCGGACCGCCGCGGGGCCCCTCGTAGCGGACGATGATGACGTCACCGGCCTTGACCCGCTTGGTCAGGATCGCGTCGACCGCGTCCTCCTGACTTTCGACGACCAGCGCCGGGCCGCGGAACGTCCACTGGCTTTCGTCGACCCCGGCGGTCTTCACCACGGCGCCGTCGACGGCGAGGTTGCCGAACAGCACCGCGAGGCCGCCCTCCGACGAATAGGCGTGCTCGACCGAGCGGATGCAGCCGTTCTCGGCGTCGGTGTCGAGGGACTCCCAGCGGTTCGTCGAGCTGAACGGCTCGATCGTGCGCACCCCGCCGGGAGCGGCGTGGAACAGCTCGATCGCGTCCGGCGACGGATTCGCCCCGCGGATGTCCCAGCGGTCGAGGAACTCACGCAGGTTCGCCGCGTGCACCGAGTGGGTGTTCGGGTCGACCAGGCCGGCCCGGTCGAGTTCACCGAGGATGGCCGGGATTCCGCCGGCCCGGTGGACGTCCTCCATGTGGTAGAGCGTGGAGCTGGGGGCCACCTTGGACAGACACGGCACGCGCCGGGAGATCTCGTCGATGTCGGCGAGCGTGACACCGACACCGGCCTCGACCGCGGCGGCGAGCAGGTGCAGCACGGTGTTCGTCGACCCGCCCATGGCCACATCCACGGCGAAGGCGTTGCGGAACGCCGCCACGGACGCGATCGATCGCGGCAGGACAGCCTCGTCGTCCTTCTCGTAGTACCGCCGGGCCAGATCGACGATCACCCGGCCGGCCTCGAGGAACAGCTCGCGCCGCGCCGCCGACGTGGCCAGGGTCGACCCGTTGCCCGGCAGTGACAGTCCGATGGCCTCGGTCAGGCAGTTCATCGAGTTCGCGGTGAACATGCCCGAACACGAGCCGCAGGTCGGGCAGGCCGACCGCTCGATCGACGACAGGTCGTCGTCGGAGACGTCCGGGCTGACCGCCGCTGACATCGCCGTGATCAGGTCGACCTTCGCCCGCGCCGTGCCCCCGGAGATCACCGCGTTGCCGGACTCCATCGCGCCGCCGGAGACGAACACCGTGGGAATGTTGAGCCGCATCGCCGCGAGCAGCATCCCGGGCGTGATCTTGTCGCAGTTGGAGATGCAGACCAGCGCGTCCGCGCAGTGCGCGTTCACCATGTACTCGACGCTGTCCGCGATCAGCTCCCGGGACGGCAGCGAGTACAGCATCCCGCCGTGCCCCATCGCGATTCCGTCGTCCACCGCGATCGTGTTGAACTCACGCGCCACCCCACCGGACTCCGCCACGGCGCCGGCCACCACCTGACCGAGGTTGCGCAGGTGCACATGCCCCGGGACGAACTCGGTGAAGCTGTTCGCTACCGCGATGATCGGCTTACCGAAGTCGTCGTCGGTCATGCCGGTCGCCCGCCACAGGGCACGGGCACCAGCCATGTTCCGGCCGTGCGTGGTCGTTCGGGAACGCAGTGCAGGCATCTCGACCTCGGGCATCACATCGGCAACGGGCATCACCCCGACCAGCACCGACCAGGGCCGACAGCCACGTGCCACCGGCCACGTCGCGCAATGGTCCGGATCGGCCGCTGACGCGGTCATGGGTGATGACCCGACGGTACGCCACATGGCGGACGTGACGACGCGACCCGCCATCACGTTGCCGCACGCCCCTGACAGATCTTCCGGGACCAGCGATCCCGTTGGCCTGTTCCCGCGACGACCCGCGTGGACGGATCCTGCTTCGGACCGGTTGCGGAGTAAGGCGGTGGCGGCGTCAGTCGTCCGGGTCCATCGGATCCGGCGGCGGCGTGCCACCAGCCCCGTCAGGAGGGGGAGCCGCGAAGGGATAGCCGGCGATCCGCCGTCCGGACCCGCGACCGTCGGCGGCCGGCCCGGGTCCGGCGCCAGGATCGCTCTGGCCGGCGGACGTTCCCTCATCCTTGCCGGGTTCGCGGCGCTCCCCGCTCGGGCCTCGAGACGAGGAACCGCCGGGTCGCCGCGGGTCGGGAGCGGCAGGCAGCGCATCAAAGTCGGGCAGAAAGTCCGGGATCTCCGGAATCTCGTCGAGTGGCGGCAACTCCGGGGCCGGGTCGACGCCCGCCGGCCGGGATTCCCCGGACCCTGTGGACGCGTTCTCGTGCGTCTCCGAGCCGCCGCGATCAGCGGCCTCTGCTCCATGCCCGGACGGCCGTCCCGCCCCGTCCGCCTGGCCGGGCGAGCTGGTCTGCCCCGGAAAACCACCGGTCCCGGGCTGGCCTCCGTAACCCGGCTGGCCCGTGAATCCTGGTTGACCCGGATAACCAGACTGACCCGGATAACCAGACTGACCCGGGAAGCCAGGCTGACCCGGATAGCCAGGCTGACCTGTCGGGAAGCCGGCCTGCCCAGGGAAGCCGGGCTGACCTGGATAGCCGACGGGCCCCGCCTGGCCGGGCTGCTGTTGTCCGGCGGCCTTGCGCCGATCGGAGGGCGGCCGACGCCGACGCCACTGGTCTCGGATCACCCAGACAAGCCCGAGCGAGGCGACCGTGCCGGCGAAGGGACCCACCGAGTGGACGGCGAAGATCTGGTAGATGCTCAGCAGGAAGGTGGCGACATAGCCGGTGACGAAGAAGGCGAACGGCCGGATGCGGAACTCGCGGACACGGTCGCGCATCAGGATCGCCGGGAACAGCCAGATACCGAAACCGATGATCGCCGCCATCATCGGCGCGACGACCAGAAAGCCAAAGAAGTTCGCCATGGTCAGGGGCCGGCCCGGTCAGCCGAGTTCAGGACGGATCCGGTCGGACGTCGGCGAAGTGCGCGACATCCGGCGGCGCGGCGAAGTACGGCCCGAGGGCCGCCCGCCACCGGACGAACGACTCGGACTCCCGAAAGTTCACCAGGTGCGCGTCGAGGGTGTCCCATTCGACGAGCAACACGAAGGTCGACGGCGACTCGACACCACGGGTCATCCGGGCGCCGCGGCAGCCGGAGGTGCCCAGCAGTTCGGACCGCACCTGCCCGAAGGCGACCTCGAAGGCCCGCTCGGTGCCGGGTCGGATCTCGAACCGGGCGACCTCGAGCACGGCCGACGTGGCCGGTGGCGGGGAGTCCTGCACGGCCGCGCCGCTCGCGTCGTCACTCACCTGGCATCTCCTCGCGTCCCACGGTCGGGCCGGTGGCCTGGCCGGCCACCCAGGTCATGGTGCGTCCAGTGTGTCACCGTAGCGGCGTCCAGTGGGCACCACGGCGGACATCCGGGCACAACCGGCAGCGACCCGACCGGTGAGCCGGGCAGGCAGGCGCGACCGGAACCCGGCCGGGCCGGCCGGACCGGCGGGGCCGCGTCAGTTGGCCATGTCGACGAAGCGGGAGTAGTGCCCCTGGAAGGCGACGGTGACGGTGCCGGTCGGGCCGTTACGGTGCTTGGCGATGATCAGATCAGCCTCGCCGGCGCGGGCGGATTCCTTCTCCACCGCGTCCTCCCGGTAGAGCAGGATGACCGCGTCGGCGTCCTGCTCGAGGCTGCCGGACTCACGCAGGTCGGAGACCTGGGGGCGTTTGTCGGCGCGCTGCTCGGAGGCACGGTTGAGCTGCGAGATGGCGACGACCGGCACCTCGAGCTCCTTGGCCAGCAGCTTCAGCGACCGGGAGATCTCACTGACCTCCTGCTGGCGGCTTTCGACCTTCTTCGGCGACGACATGAGCTGCAGGTAGTCGAGGATGACCAGACGCAGATCGTTGCGCTGCTTGAGCCGGCGGGCCTTGGCGCGGATCTCCATCATCGTCAGGTGCGGGCTGTCGTCGATGAACAGCGGCGCCTCGGCCACCTCACCCATCCGACGGGCCAGGCGACCCCAGTCCTCCTCGGTGAGCCGACCAGTGCGGATGTTCTGCAGCGACACCCGCGCCTCGGCGGAGAGCAGCCGCATGGTGATCTCCATGCGGCTCATCTCCAACGAGAAGATGACCGAGGTCATCCCGTTCTTGATCGACGCCGCGCGGGCGAAATCGAGACCCAGAGTCGAGTTGTGCGTCGGAATACAGGCCTCACCCGCCAGGTAGAGATGCTCCGCGTTATCGACCTCGACACAGCGGACCGGCACTGACGGGATCGGCCGGACGGCTGTGATGTAGCGCAGCCCGACCCCCGGAAAACCGGTCGGCTGCAGCCGCGGTGCCGTGCGGGCCAGCCGAAAGACCTGGTCCTGAGGCGCAAAACTGATCGAATAACAGGTGGAACTCGCCTCCGAGCTACCCCGCACCCGCCTGGTCGAGATGGTGGCCCGGTATCCCAGCGAAAGGATGAGCTCACGGACATCTCGGGCAAGTCGCGCGCTGGTCGACGTGTACTGGGCAGTCGATCCGTTGGCTGACATGGTGCCGTCGGTGTCCAGCAGGCCGGCCAGAAGATCGCGCCGCTGCTGCTCTGAGGCCCGCAGGTAGGAAGCCGGAATGTGCTTGTTTCCCAGCACGCCCAACGAACGCAGCCGGGCCTGCACTGTTCCGCCCCGCGCATGGCAGGAGCGGCAACGCGGACCATTGCTTGTGGTGCGCCCACCGCAGTCCACGCACGCACGAGGTGCCAGCGGCTCCGCGAGGAAGCGCGGTTTGCCACCGCAGGACTGGCCACAGGTGCGTACCTGCGGCATCGCGTTGCTGAAGGCACGGCCACACACCATGCACGTCCGCTCCTGCGGCGACGCTCGACGACGTTGCAGCCCGTATCGATACCTGGCCGTGGTGCTGGCTGGCACGTCATAACCACGTCGTTGGATCTCCGCGGGAATCTCGGGATCCGCGGAGGTCAGCGTGGCCGCGGCGGACGTGTCATCACCGAGCCACGCCCCGAGCAGGTAGGGGTCCAGGGGAAGCTCGACAGCCGGCAGCTGAAAAGGACGGGCGTTGCGCACCGCGTGGTTGGCTCGACCATCCGCCGGCTGGCAACGGAGGGTGCGTGCGATCTCTTCCGTCGTGACCGGCCGGGTGAGCGTTCGGACCTGGCCGCCAGATCGATCCGCGATGACGCGACGGCGATCCGCCCTCGTCTCGGTGATCCACTGGTGCTGGGCGTCAGCCACGATCACGGACCCGTCGGAGAACTCGACCTCGTAGCAGGGCCGGCCGTGCATCACCTCGGTGGCGGCCACAACCCGCGTTGGCCGGCCATCGGCGCCGATCAGCTGGTCACCGACGGCCACGCGGCCCATCGTCGTCCAACCACTCGGCGTGGGTAGCGGTGTGTCGAGCGCCAACGCCTTGCCCACGGCCGGGCGGGCCGCGACGATCCACAGCTGGCCGCCGTGCAGGCCGTTGGTGAGCTCGTCGAGGTCGGTGAAACCGGTCGGCACACCGGTGAGCGAGCCCTCGTGCCCCGCGATCGACTCGATCTCCTCCAGGGCGGGGTTGAGCAGGTCACCCAGCGGGAGATAGTCGTCGTTCGTGCGCCGCTCGGTGACCTCGTAGACGGCGGCCTGGGCCCGGTCGACGACATCGCTGACGTCGGGTGCGGCGCCGAAGGCGAGCTGCACGATGCGGGTGCCGGCCTCGGCGAGGCGGCGCAGGATCGCCTGTTCGCCGACGATGCGGGCGTAGTAACCGGCGTTCGCCGCGGTGGGCACGCTGGAGATCAGCGTGTGCAGATAACCCGGGCCGCCGACGCGCTCCAGCATGTCGCGGCGGCCGAGTTCGGCCGCCGCGCTGATCACGTCGGCTGGCTCGCCGCGGCCGTAGAGATCACCGATGACCTCGTAGATAAGGCCGTGCGCCGGGCGGTAGAAATCCGTCATCCGCAGGACCTCGACGACGTCGGCGATCGCGTCCTTCGACAGCAGCATGCCGCCGAGCACGCTCTGCTCGGCGGGGAGGTCGTGCGGCGGGGTCCGGTCGAACTCCGCGGGACCGCCCGCGCCGCGCGAGATCTCGGTGACGCTCACGAGGCCCCCTCCCGAATCGACCGGGCCAGTCGGCTCCGATCTGACCGCACCCATGTATCGAACATATGTTCGTATACTCTGGGGAGGTGGTCAACCTGGCACGCCGAGCGGTGTGTCAGGGCCTGACCCTACGGATCGCAGCCACCACCGCCAAAGAGTTATCCACAGGGCCTTGTGGATAAGATGTGGACAACGGGCCGGATCCTGGGGAGAAGCTCGGGACAGTTGGTGCGTAGCTGTGGACAACGACTCCCGCAAGGTGGCGGAAGTCCAGCTACACCGCGCACCTTCCGCGCCGGACATGTGGATAACAATCCATGGAAAAATTTTCGGGCGAGCGCGGCCCAAACACCGCTGACCTCCCCCGAACTCCCCGATCTCTCCCCGCAACGTGGAACTCCCCCGGGGCCGCACCGGCGCGGTGCGGCGACCCCGGGGGAGTTCGCTGGTGCCTGTGCGTCGGGCCCCCGCATGCGGGGGCCCGACGGCGAAACCGTCGCCGGGCCCTGTGGACAACAGAGCCAGGCAGCCGGCTAGGAGGCCTTGCGGACCTGGACCTTCAGCGACGCGGTCACCTCGGGGTGCAGGTGCACCGAGACGGTGTGCGCGCCGAGGGTCTTGATCGGCGTGGTCAGGTCGACCCGACGACGGTCCAGCTCGGGGCCGCCGGCCGCGGTGACAGCCGCGACGACGTCGGCCGCCGTGACCGAACCGAACAACCGGCCTTCCTTGCCCGCCCGGGTGGTCAGCTCGACCTTGAGCCCGCCGAGCTGGCCGGCGATCTCGTTGGCGTGGTCCAGGTCGCGGACCGCCCGAGCCGACCGGGCCCGCTTGATCTGCTCGACCTGGCGCTCCGCGCCCCGGGTCGCGAGGATCGCGTACTTGCGCGGCACCAGGAAGTTGCGTCCGTAGCCGTTCGCTACCTCGACGATGTCACCCGGGCTGCCGAGCCCGGGGACCTCCTGAGTCAGGATGAGCTTCATCGAGGAACCCCCTACCGCGCCGAGGCGGTGTAGGGCAGCAGCGCCATCTCGCGGCTGTTCTTCACCGCGGTGGCGACGTCACGCTGGTGCTGGCTGCAGTTGCCGCTCACCCGACGCGCGCGGATCTTGCCTCGGTCGGAGATGTACTTACGCAGCAGCGACGTGTCCTTGAAGTCGATGTACTCGACCTTGTCCTTGCAGAACACGCAAACCTTCTTCTTGGGCTTGCGCACGGCCGCCTTGGCCATGGATGTGCTCCTACCTCGTTGTGCCGTCCTCGATGACGACGACCGCCCGCTCAAAACGGAGGCTCGTCTGAGTAGCCACCGGCCGGCTGCTGCGACCAGGGGTCATCGTTCGGTGCTCCACCGCTGCCGTAGCCGCTGTTGGAACCACCGCTGGACGGCACGGAAGCCGCGGCTGGCGCGTTGAAGCCGCCACCCGGGCCACCGGATCCGCTACCGGATCCGCCGCTGTAGCCACCATCGCCGTACCCGCCGCCACCGCCGCCGCCACCACGGGCGGCGCGGACGACCTTGGCGGTCGCGTAGCGCAGGCTCGGGCCGACCTCGTCGACGTCGAGTTCGATCACTGTGCGCTTCTCGCCCTCACGGGTCTCGAACGAACGCTGCTTGAGCCGACCGGACACGATGACCCGGGCGCCCTTCTGCAGCGACTCGGCGACGTTCTCCGCCGCCTGCCGCCAGACGGAGCAGCGCAGGAACAGCGCCTCCCCGTCCTTCCACTCGTTGGACTGACGGTCCAGCGTGCGCGGCGTGGAAGCGACGGTGAAGCTCGCCACCGCTGCGCCGTTCGGCGTGAACCGCAGTTCGGGGTCGCTGGTCAGATTTCCGACTACCGTGATGACAGTCTCACCGGCCATGCCCACCCTCCCTGATGTCGATGGCCAGGGCGGACGGACGCGATGCCGTCGCCGTGGACCGGATCATGCCGCCACTCGGCGGCTCTGGCGGGGCCGCTTCGGCTCGGGGAGCCGGATGACCTTCGTGCGCAGGACCGACTCGTTCAGCACGAGCTGCCGGTCGAGCTCGGCGACCACGGCCGGCTCGGCGTGCAGGTCGATGACCGCGTAGATGCCCTCGTGGCTCTTCGCGATCTCGTAGGCGAGCCGGCGGCGACCCCAGATGTCGACCTTCTCCACCACGCCGCCGCCCTGTCGGACGACACCGAGGTACTGGTCGAGGGACGGCGCGACGGTGCGTTCCTCGAGGTCTGCATCGAGGATGACCATCAGCTCGTAATGGCGTGCCAAGGGTGAACCCACCTCCTGTGGACTCAGCGGCCACGGATCATCCGTGGCAGGAGGGACCGCGCTCCGGATCCGCATCGGCATGGACGAGCCGGACGCCCACGATCCACAGCGCGATCGCACGACCGGCACATCCGGACGACCAGCGGTACACGAGACCACCCGCATCAACCCGTCAACGGGCGCGATCGAGCGGAACTTGATCGCGCACATCGGGGTTGACCAGCGAACGGGCACATGCGCCAGGGCACGGCATGTCCTGGCGAGTCTACTCGATCGTGCCGACCGGTCAGTCCCGCGGCGTGTCCTCCCGTGTCGGCTCGCGCCGCGTCCCGCCGAGGGCGAGGACCACGCGCAGCCAGGCGGTGGCCGCCCCGGCCAGCAGGACGACATCGATCGTCACGAGCAGTCCGCGCACATGGCGCGACGGCGACGGGTCGGCGACCGCGAGCCCCAGCATCACGAACGCGGCCAGCAGCGCGATCGCCCCGGCCAGGCAGGCCTGGCGACGCGCCGCGGACCAACCGACCATGTCCGGCTCCCCCGTCCGGACCGGCGTCGTCGCCTGGCCGACCGGATCTCCCGCGGCGTTCACCGCTGTTGTCTCCCCTGCCCCACCGACACCTGCCCCACCGACACCTGCCCCACGGACACCTGCCCCACCGACGAACTGTCCCACGTCGGCGCCGGCCGGCCGCGCCGCGCCGCGCGCCGCGCGCGCCGATCAGTCAACCCACTGGCCCTGGGTGAACGCGATCACCAGAACGGCCATCACCGGCGCGCAGATGCCCAGGTACACCGACGCCACCCAGCGTCGGCGGGCGGCGGCCCGGGCAAGCAGCAGATACAGCGGGAAGGCGACGAGGATGCCGCGAATCCCGGAGGCGTAGTAGTTCGTGCACGCCATGATGGCGGTCATCACGCCGACGAAGGTCGCCTCGCCCCATCGACGTCCGACCAGCAGGATGATCGTCACTGCCACGCCGACGACGACGGCCAGCAGCTCACCGCGCCAGAACCAGACGAACGCCGACGAGCCGTCGCCGTTCGTCGCGGACGACCAGGTGGCCGCCCATCCGGACCAGGGCCAGTCGGTCCAGCGGTGCCAGCCGGCCCGCATCGCGTCGGTGTAGGACGACCATCCACCGGTACGAGCCCGCAGGTAGATCAGGTAGCCGAGCACCGGAACCGGCGGCAGGGCGAGCGCCAGGGCCGGCCGGGCGAACACCGGCCGCCCCTGCTCCCTGCGGCTGACGACGTACTGCACCACCAGCGCCACCCCGAACGCGATCCCACTGATCCGGGCGGATGCCGCGCCGGCACCGAGCAGGCCGGCGAGCCACCAGTGTCCCCGCCGGGCGGCCAGCCACGAGGCGGTCGCGCAGGCCAGGAACAGACCCTCCGAGTAGGCGGCGAACAGGAACACCGCGTACGGAAAGCAGATCAGGCTCAGCACGGCGAACCGCGCGTCCGGCTCGCCGACCTCGTCCGCGGCCAGGCGCCACAGGGCCGCGGCGGTGACCACCCCGGCCAGCAGCGATACCGCGAGTCCGGCGACGATCCAGTCGCGCAGGACCAGATGGGCCAGCCGGATGGCGATCGGCAGACCGGGAAAGTCGACCTCGGTGCGGTCGGTGTACGCCGGGGACAGATAGCCGTAGCGGGCGACCTTGGTGAACAGGCCGACGTCCCAGCGGTCCCACAGGGTACGAAGTCCCGGGGCGTCGCGCGCCGGACCCGAGCTCAGCGCCCGCGCCGCGGCCAGCGACAGCAACGCGACGGCGAACCGGCTGCCCAACCACAACGGCAGGGTCGCCGTGACCGCCCGCGGCACCCGCCCCCAGCCCGACCGCACCGGCGACCAGCGCCTGCCGTCCGGCGCCGCGCGGTGCGCCGACGAACCGCGCGGCGGTGGACCGTCCGGCGGTGGACCGTCCACCGCGGGGCCCTCCACCGCGGAACTAGCCACCAGCGGGTCCCTGGTCGCCACCGCCCAGGGTGCTGCCGTTCGCGGTGGTGTCGGGGGAGTCCGCGTCGGGTCGGTGCCGCGGCCGGAACAGAGCGCCGGGCTCGAGTGGGCGCAACGCCGGTCGGTCGGCGTCCCGGTCCGCCTCGTCCGGACCGTTCGTCGCTCTCACGGCGGTGACGGCGACCTCCGGGATCGCCGTGGCGGCGTCCGTGGTGTCGGTGATGTCGGTGATGGACGTGGCGGACGTGGCGGACGTGGCGGACGTGGCGGCGGGGTGGGTCGGGCGACCACGCCATCCGCCGCGGACGTCGGGGGCGTGGTCGAGCACGCCGCCGGCCGGGTCGTCGAGCAGGTCGGGGTCGAGGCCGGCATCGGGACTGTCCGCGGCGCAACGTTGCGCGACCGTGCCCGCGATGCCGGCGCGGACCACATCCATCCGTGGATGCAGGATCTCGCGCACGACGAACCCGGCCATCACGATCAGAACGAGATCACGCAGTGCCACGGCACCCACGAACCAGCCGCGGTCCACGCCGTGGCGTCCCTGCGTGTCGTTGTAGATGAAGTGCATGAACCGGGTGAACATCACCCAGAACTCGCAGATCTGCCAGATCAGGAACAGGCGCCACCGCGGCCGGGCCAGCGCCACCAGCGGCAGCAGCCACAGGGTGTACTGCGGCGAGAACACCTTGTTGCTGAGCAGGAACGCGACGACGAGCAGGAACAGCACCTGGGGCAGCCGCGGACGGCGCGGCGCGAGCCAGGTGAGCAGCCCGATCGCGAGCACCGCCACGACCAGCGTCGCGGCGGTGACGATGTTGAGCGTGTGGACGGCCAGGCCGTGGTCCCGAATGCCCTGGAGGACGTACGGCACGGCGACGGCGATCGTCCCGAACGCGGCCACCGCCGAGGCGATGACCAGCCGTAGCGTGTCCGGCCGGTGGACGACCAGCGCGCTGGTCACCGCGATCAGCACCACCGCGGTGACCAGGCAGATGACCAGGTGCATCGGCCCGAACCAGGCCGGGTCGTGGCGGTCGGCGAGCCAGGTGGCGCCGAAGGCCACCGAATCCCAGTCGGCGCCTCGTTCGGAGTTGAGGTCGAAGAAGCGGGCCAGGGCGTTGCGGGCCCCGTCCGGGCCGCCCCCCAGCAACCGCAGCCAGCTTCCGCCGTGCCAGAACGTGGCGAGGATGCCACTGCTGGTCCGGTCGGCCTCCTTGTCGAAGTAGCCGGCGACCAGCCACAGCGGCACCATCACCGCCACCACGGTGACCAGGGCCGACACGAACGCCTTCAGCCACTCGCGGACCTTGCCCGCGCGTAGGCACAGAAACAGCAGGCCGAGCAGGAACAGCGCCGGGTAGAGCTTGGTCAGGATGCCGAGCCCGAGCAGCACACCGGCCAGCCGGGGGGCCCGTCTGGACCAGGCGAGCAGACCACCCGCCGCGAACGCGACGGCCAGAATGTCCCAGTTCGTCAGCAGGTGCAGGGCCAGCGCGGGTGCGATGGCGAACAGCGCCGCGTCCCAGACCCGCCGCGAACCGGCGGTCAGCGCCGTGCAGAACACCGCCACGCACGCCGCGACCAGGAACAGCAGCGCGGTGAGGTCGTAGAAGACGGCGGATCGCCGGTCCATCGTGTAGTGGTCGACGACCTGCTGGCCGTTGTCCATCCGATAGACCGGTTTCGGCCCGGAGGCGAGCCCCGCGGGCCATGCGATCAGTGCCATCGCCGCGCCGATCAGCGGCGGGTACTCCGTCGGATAGTCCAGATAGGGGAGCTTCCCGTCGACGAGGCCCTCCTGGCTGTACAGGGCGACCACGTCCGAGTAGCACAGCGCGCTGTACTGGTACTCGTGCGTCCAGTTGCGGGTGTCCCGGCAGCTGGCCTTCTGCGCGTAGCCCAGCAGGGACGCGAGGATGACCAGCGCCATCAGCACCCGCAGCGGCGTCAGCCAGGTACGCCGCCCGGGCAGGACCGCGTGTGCGCCGGGCGGCCCGCCGATCAGCTGGCTCGCGCCCCCGACGACCGGGTCCTCCCGAGCCGGGCTGACGCGGGCGGGTGACGCCTGTGTCGTGGCCATGCGCGCCATTCTCACCCCCGCGGCCCGGTCACCCGCCAGCGAAGGGGTCAACGATGATGCCGGTCTGGCGTGGACGGGTTCCGCCGCGGGTGCCCCCCTGCTGCTGACCACCGCCCGTGGTGCCGGTACCGCCGCCAGCGCCGTCCCCGCCACCGAACAGGTCACCCAGTATGCCGGTGGTGCCCTGGCTGGCATCCGGTGCCGCGGTGATGGTCGGCGACGGGCTCGGCGGCGCGTTGTCCTGCACCATGCCCCCGAACGCCGGGGGATCGAAGGTGGATTTCGGTACACCCCTGAGTGCCGCGTCCATGAACGCCTTCCAGACCCGCGCCGGCAGCGTTCCGCCGTACACCCCGTCGGGTGCGCCGGGAATGCCGCGCAGCTGGTCGGACACCAGCCCCTCGCCACGGAACATGTCCACGCAGGAGGCGATCTCCTTGGTGTAGCCGCAGAACCAGGCCGACCGGAAGTCCGTCGAGGTGCCGGTCTTGCCGGCGGCCTCACGACCGCCCTCGAGCGCGGCCCGGTGACCGGTGCCGGACGGGTCGGTGATGACGCTCTGCAGCGCGTAGGTGGCGTCCCGGGCGACCGCGGCGGGAATGACCTGCTTGGGATTCTGCACGGCCCCGCTGTAGATCACCTGGCCGTTGCCGTCGACGACCTTGTCCACGATGTGCGGGGTCGCCCGCACGCCGTTGCTGGCCAGCACCGAATAGACCGACGTCATGTCGATGGGGTAGACGCTGTCCTGCCCCAGGGTGATACCGGCCTCGGATTTCAGTGCCGTCCTGTCGCGGATACCGAGGGTGCGCGCGGTGGCGATGACGTTGTTGACGCCGATCGTCTGACCCAACGGGACGTACACCGTGTTGATCGAGGCCGCGGTCGCCTCGATCAGGTTCTTGTAACCCAGGTCGCCGCCCTCGCTCTCGTCGTTCTCCACCACATAGCCGGGGAGATACGCCTTCGCCGGGGCCGCGTAGGTCGACTTCAGGTTGATGTTCTTCTGCAGCGCCGCGATCAGCGTGATCGTCTTGAAGGTCGAGGCGGACTGCACCTGCGCCCCCGAGACGTTGTCCTCGTACGCCTCACGACCCTGGGCGTCCTTGCCGTAGAGCGAACCGCCGTACCAGGCGAGGATGCGCCCGGTGCCGGGTTCGACGGCGGACAGGCCGGTCCGCAGATCCGGTACCGCCGCGTACGCCGAGCTCAGCACCTGGTTGACGGCCTGGAAGGAGGCGATCTGACGGCTCTGGTCAATCGTGGTGGTGATCCGCAGACCATCCTGCTTGATCTGTTGCTCCGTGATCCCCGCGGCCGTCAGTTCCCGGACGACCTCGTCGCGGATGTAGGCGACCTGGGCAGAGGTGTCCGCGGTGTTCTGGATGGGCTTGGGGATGACGGGCGGCGGCTGGGCGCTGGTGATCGACGCCGGCGCCCAGCCCTCCGCGGCCATGGTCGCGACCACCTCGTGCCACCGGGTGGCGGCCGGGCCGGGATTCTTCACCGGATCCAGGTAGTTCGGCGACCGGATCAGGCCGGCCAGCACCGCCCCCTGCTCGGGTGTGAGCTGCGCGGCCGTGGTGTTGAAGTAGGCCTTGGCCGCGGCCTCGATCCCGTAGGCGTTCCGACCGAAGAAGATCGTGTTCAGGTAGAACTCGAGAATCTTGTCCTTGGAGTACTTGCGGTCCAGTTTCACCGCGAGCACGATCTCCCGCATCTTGCGGGTGAACGTGCGCTCCTGAGTGAGATACGCGTTCTTCGCGTACTGCTGGGTGATGGTCGATCCACCCTGCAGATCACCGCCGGTGAGGTTGACGTACAACGCCCGGGCGATGCCCTTCGGTGAGATACCCGGCTCGCTGTAGAAACGCTTGTCCTCGGCTGCCAGCGCCGCGTGCTGCATCGCCTTCGAGACCTGGGACAACGGCACGTCGGTACGGTTCACCGTACCGAGCCGCGCCATCTCGTCCCCGTTGCTCTGCTGGGCCGACGTCGGGCTGTAGTAGATGATCGAGGTCTGGGCGGTCTTGACCTCGTCCGGCAGCGGCACCCGGGTGGCCGCGTAGATCACCGCGATGCCGGCGACGAACAGCAGGACCGAGGAGAACACCCCGGCCAGCACCAACCGGCGCAGCCACCGCGGCCGACGCCGCCACCACATCGGGCCACGACTGCCCTGGCCCGGCCGGGACGAGCGGCCACCACCGCGGCGCCTGCTCGGCGCGGGGCCGTCGGGCCCGCCGGGGCCACCCGCCTGGGCACGGGCCATCCGCGGGGTCGACGGCGCCGCGGATCCGGGCCGTCCCTCTCGTGCGGCGCCGGGACGACGCGAGCCGCCCCGACCCGCCACCGGACGTCCCGCCGCCCCGGTCCCTCGCTCACTCACCGCACCGGCCGCACCGACCTCACCGACCTCACCGACCCGCATGGCCATTCGCTCGGTCAACTGCGTGGGACGGTCCCGCTGCCCCCGCCCCGCCACCCGGCGGGTGGCGGCGGCCGGTGCCGATCGCTGCTCGTCAACCGGTGGCCGCCCGGACCGCACGGCCGCGGTGCGCTCCGCCGCGGTGCCCTCGGGACCGGGCCGGTCCACCTTGCGGTAGACGGTCGCGTCGGCTGTCCGTTCGTGCACGTCGACACGACGCAGCGCCGCCTGGTCGACGGTGTCGTACATCGCGTCCGCGGCGACGCTGGGCGCGCTCAGCCCCGGCTTCGAGCCCGGACGGGCACCGCGGCCGCTGTCGCGCGGGATGAGGTCCGTACCGGTTCCCCGATCAAGACTGGCCTGCCGCCGGTCGACGATCCCGCGACGCCCGTCGCCAGGCGTGCCACGGCCAGTCACCCCAGGACGCGAAGCCTCCCGACCGCCCGCGACCGCACCCGGCTCGTCCCCGCCGGAGCCGTCCAGGCGCCACGCTTCGGGACGTGGCCCGCCTCGGAGGTCCGACGCGGGCGCGGCGACGGCCCGGGTCGCGCCCGGATCCGGGTGACCTGGGGCGGCCCCGTGCCCGGTGCCCGGCGCCCTCGCGTCACGGCCGGCGCCGCCACGTCCGACACCCTCGGGGCGGACCCCGGCGGCATCATCCGGTGCCGTGCGCCCCGGGACCCAGCCTCCCCGCGAGCCAGGCGGCAGGGATCTCTCCCGGGCCGCCGACCCGGACGGCACCGGCCCCGGCGACGATGACCCGGGCGACGATGACCCGGGCGACGGCGACCGCCCAGGCGATGGCGATGGCGGCAGCGGCGGCAGCGGCAGCGGCGGCAGCGGCGGCAGCGGCGGCAGCGGCGGCAGCGGCAGCGGCGGCCGCGACAGTCGTGGCTCGGAGGTGGACGGCACCGGGCCGCCGGTCGATGACACCGGCCGCACCGAAGCGGGTGGCCCGGACGCGCCGCGGGCATCCCCGCCAGCAGCGGCTCGGACGGTCGGGGGGACCAGCGCGGTGCGCTCCGCTGGCGGCGCGACCGGACGGCTCGGCCGGGCGGGTCGCTCCCCACGGGCCGGCCGGGCTCCATCGCGATACTGCGCGGGATAGGACTGCCCCGGCGCGGGCGAACGGTCCGGCGCAGGCCCGCTGTCCGGGGGAAGCGGGCGGTCCGGGGGAAGCGGGCGGCGGGGCGGGGGTGCTCCGTCGCCGGGCAGGGGTCGGTCCGCGTCGGGCCGATAGGCACTCGGGTCGTGGGGAGAGCTCACCGACCGCTCCATCCATTGCTACGGGCCTGCTCGGCTACCGGACCCCCCCGCGGGCGTTCACCAAGCGGACCACGGCACTGGACCACACGCGGATTGCGCGGACTCTGGACACGCCGTGACGCCCACATGGCAGACCAGGATCTCACGTCAGATTCCACCCTCTCGCGCCGGGCGGCCGAGCGGCCTGACCCGATCAGGCACCCGCGGTCCCCCGTCTGGAGTGCAGACGCCCGAGGCGACCGCCGGGTTGCGGACGGACAGGCGCGGTACGCCAGGGTGAACCGGCTGGTGGGAAGGAGGAGAGGGTGGTGGCTCAGGGGTCGGCGGCCTGGCGGCGCGAGGCCCGCCTGGCCTTCGGTTCGCCGGTGCCGATCGCGTAGGACAGGGTCAGATGGTTCCACCCACATGGGCGGCACACCTCGACCACATACACCTGTAGCTCGCTGTAGCGGGCCGCGAGCGCGGGTAGCTCCCGGGTGGCCCGGGCCCGACCGGAGCTGTCGCCGAGCTCGTCACCGTAGGTGTAGGTGACGTGGATCAGCTTCTCGCCGCAGCGACAGACCGGGCACGGCTTCTTCGTCGGTTCGCCGTGGAACTTCGCCGCACGCAGCAGGTAGGGCTGCGCATCGCACACGTCGAGCGAGGAGAGTCTGCCCGCTCGAAGGTCCGCGAGCGTCGCCCGGCGGGCGAGCGCGTAGTCGATGACCGACCGCGACCGCATGTTCCAACGGTACGCCGCGGACGTCCGGCTGGCAGACGCTCCAGACAGATCGGCATCGAACGGAACGGCTCCGCGAGGGCTTCGAGGGATGCCCCGCCGGAGGGACGTCGGAGGCGGCCGCCGTCCCTCCGATCGCCGTGTCCGGCGGCCGGGTGAACGGGTGGCCGACCTGAGGCGAACAGGCCACTGTGACCCGAATTACGCCCCTCGCGGTCATCTCCGCGTCGCCGGTTGGTCATTTCTGGTTGCGGTAGTCGTCCGTAGACGTCTATCCTCGATGTATCGCTTCGATATGTCGGGGCGACATTCGCACGGCCATAACAAAGATCGCGAACGTCTGACAGGGCCATCAGCGCAGGGACCAGCACGAGCAAGAAGGACCAGAACGAGCACGACCGCCTGAACCAGGGCGCGACCGCAGACACGATCAGGGAGGTGGGCCGTGCTGGAGTTGGCGGTGCTCGCCCTCCTGTCCGAAAGCTCGATGCACGGCTACGAGCTGCGCAAGCGGCTCGCCGCTCTGCTGGGCGCGTTCCACCGGTTCAGCTACGGGTCGCTCTATCCGTGTCTGCGCCGCCTGGCCGAGTCCGGGTACGTGACCGCCGACGATGTCGGGGCGTCCACCCGGCTGGGCGGGCGCAGCCGGGTCGTCTACACACTTACCGGCGAGGGCAAGGAGAAGCTCGCCGAACTGCTCGGTGAGGGTGGGCCGTCCTCCTGGGAGGACGAGATGTTCGGTGTGCGGTTCGCCTTCTTCGCGAAGACGGACGCCGCCGTGCGCCTGCGCATCCTGGAAGGTCGCCGGGGGCGTCTCGAGGAGCGCCGGGAGAAGGTCCGCTCGGCGTTGACCCGCACCGTCGAACGGTTCGACAGCTACACCCTCGAGTTGCAGCGCCACGGCCTCGAGTCGGTGGAACGCGAGGTCCGGTGGCTCAACGAGCTGATCGAGACGGAGCGGGCCGCCACCCCGGCCGCGGCCACGGTGAGCCCACAGTTGTCCACAGGATCCACAGGGTTGTCCACAGGCTCATCCACAGTGGCGACTCCCCCGGTCACGGAGGGTCCAGCCGCTGGCCAGCAACCAGCTTCCCCCACCCGGGATGACGGCGCACCGCTGACCAGCCCCGTCCCCAGCCCCCCGGACAACGAGGTCCCGGCCGGGTCGTGAGCAGCACCCCCGCGGGGCGTCCTGTCGACTCGGTCCAGTGGCCGGACGGCGCCGCGGTGACGCGGCATGCCCAGGTGATTCCCAGATCCGTATACATCGCAGCCAAGGAGTAGACCGTCATGGGTTCGGTACGTGTCGCCATCGTCGGCGTGGGCAACTGCGCAGCCTCGCTGGTCCAGGGGGTCGAGTACTACCGCGACGCCGACCCGTCGACGCCGGTCCCCGGCCTGATGCATGTTCAGCTCGGCGAGTACCACGTGAGCGACCTGACCTTCGTCGCCGCGTTCGACGTGGACGCGAAGAAGGTCGGTCGCGATCTGTCCGAGGCCATCGTCGCCAGCGAGAACAACACCATCAAGATCGCGGATGTGCCGCCGCTGGGTATCACCGTCTCCCGCGGCCACACCCTGGACGGCCTGGGCCGCTACTACCGCGAGACGATCGAGGAGTCCGACGAGGTCCCGGTGGACGTCGTCGCCACGCTGCGCGAGAGCCAGGCCGACGTGCTGGTCTGCTACCTGCCGGTCGGCTCCGAGAACGCGGCCAAGTTCTACGCCCAGTGCGCGATCGACGCGGGTGTCGGCTTCATCAACTGCCTGCCGGTCTTCATCGCCGGGGTACCCGAGTGGGCGGAGAGGTTCCGGGCGGCCGGCGTGCCGATCGTCGGCGACGACATCAAGTCGCAGGTCGGCGCCACCATCACGCACCGGGTGCTGGCCAAGCTGTTCGAGGACCGCGGGGTCATCCTGGACCGCACCATGCAGCTCAACGTCGGCGGCAACATGGACTTCAAGAACATGCTCGAGCGTGAGCGCCTCGAGTCCAAGAAGATCTCCAAGACCCAGGCCGTCACCTCCCAGGTCTCCCACGACCTCGGCAAGGACAACGTCCACATCGGGCCGTCCGACTACGTGGCGTGGCTCGACGACCGCAAGTGGGCCTACGTCCGGCTGGAGGGTCGTGCGTTCGGCGACGTCCCGCTGAACCTGGAGTACAAGCTCGAGGTCTGGGACTCCCCCAACAGCGCCGGTGTGGTCATCGACGCGGTGCGCTGCGCCAAGATCGCCCTGGACCGCGGGGTCGGCGGGCCGATCCTGTCCGCCTCGTCCTACTTCATGAAGTCGCCGCCGGAGCAGTACCGCGACAGCGAGGCGCACGACAAGGTCGAGGCCTTCATCCGGGGCGAGATCTGAACCAGCCGGCAGTCGCGGTCTCCACGCGAACAGAGCGTCCGCGCAGGCCGGGGGCCTGAGCGGGGGATCTGAGCGGGGGCCCGATCGGGCCTGACACGCGGGCGGCACGAGACCGTACCCAGGTGGGATCACACGGATCCCGACCCGGGTGCGGGACCGTGCCGCCCGCGTTGTTCGTGGGGGCCCTAGGCTGACGGATGTGGGATGGTCAGCGAACCTCCGGGCGTTGCTCGGTGACCGTGGGTTCCGGATGCTGTACGCAGCCCGGCTCACCTCCCAGGCGGCGGACGGTGTCTTCCAGGCCAGCCTGGTCAGCTATGTGTTGTTCTCCCCCGAACGGGCCACGTCCGCGGGGGCGCTGGCCGCCTCGCTCGCGGTCGTGGTGCTGCCCTTCAGCGTCGTCGGCCCGTTCGCCGGCATCGTGCTGGACCGCGTCTCCCGCCAGCGGGTGCTGGTCGTGTGCTCCCTGGTCCGGATGCTGCTGATGGCCGTCCTGGTGGCGCTGATCGCGTTCGGCCACACCGGGGCCGACTTCTACGTGGTGGCCCTGGCCTCGGTCAGCGTCAACCGGTTCGTCCTGTCCGCGCTGTCGGCGGGGCTGCCCGTCGTCGTGGGCCTCGACCGGCTGGTCGGGGCGAACGCGCTGTCGGTCACCTCCGGCACGATCGCGACGCTCGTCGGCGCGGGTATCGGCAGTGGCCTGCGTGGCCTCGCCGGCGGGGACGACTCCGCGGTGGCGCTGGTGGCGGGCCTGGCCGGCCTCGCCTATCTGCTGGCCGCGACGACCGCGGGCCGCTCGTCACGCACGGCGTTCGGCCCCATGGTCACCGTCGGCTGGCAGGGCGCCTGGCGGCAGACCGGCGTCGTCCTCGCGGACCTCGCCGACGGTGCGCGCTACCTGGCAGGTCATGGTCCGGCCCGCCGGGCGCTCAGCGCGCTGACCGCCTCCCGGGCCGCCTACGGCCTGGTGCTCGTCATGACAGTGCTGCTCTACCGCAACCACTTCACCGGGGACACCGGCGGACTACCCGGGCTCGCCGCGGTCGTCGCCGCCAGCGGTGTCGGCACCATCACCGCGGCCGTGGTGACCCCACGGGCCACCGCCCGGATGCCGAAGTCGAGCTGGCTGTCGCTGTCGCTGGTGTTCGGCGGGATCGTCGAGATCGTGTTCGGGCTGTCGTTCTCCTCGGTGCCGCTCATCATCGCCGGCGCGCTGATCGGGTTCTCCGCCCAGGCCAGCAAGATCTGCGTGGACACCATCGTCCAGGAGCAGACCGCCGATGCCTACCGCGGCCGCGCGTTCTCCCTCTACGACCTGCTGTTCAACGTCGCGTTCGTGGCCGCGGCGGCCGTCGCCGCCATCCTGCTGCCCGATGACGGGCGCTCACCCGCCGTGGTCGTCATCGCCGGCGCGGGCTACGCCCTGTCCGGGCTGGTCTACTACCGGGTGACCCGCCGCCACCCCGAGGAACAGGTCATCCACGCCGTCGGCGCGCCGCCACCGGCATCGGCGGTGCCACCCGCCCAGACCGGCCCCCCGCTCGCCCAGGGCCGCGTCCAGGGCCAGGCCTAGGCCGGAGCCCGAGCCGGGCCCCGGCACGCCGGACTACTCCTGCTCGCCCGGGATCGCCACCTCGTGCTCCCGCGCCCAGCGCAGCAGCTCGGCCTCGGCCGCCTCCGGTCCGACCAGCCCGCGTTCGAAGCGGAACTCCAGCATGTGCGCGCGGGCCTGACCCACCAGCCGGGACGGGGACAGCCCGAGCAGGGCCATGATGTCGTCCCCGGACAGCTCCGGACGGATCGAGGCGATCTCCTCGCGCGCGGAGAGGTCGGCTATCCGCTCCTCAAGGGAGTCGTAGGTGCGGGCCAACGCCGCCGCCTTGCGCCGGTTACGGGTGGTGCAGTCCGACCGCACCAGCTTGTGCAGCTGGCCCAGCAGGGGCCCGGCGTCGTGCACGTACCGGCGCACGGCCGCGTCCGTCCAGTCGCCGCTGCCGTAGCCGTGGAAGCGCAGGTGCAGGTAGACCAGCTGGCAGATCGCGTCGGTGACGTCCTTGGGGAAGTGCAGCGCGGCGAGCCGGCGCCGCGCCATGTCCCGCCCGACGACCTCGTGGTGGTGGAACGACACCCGTCCACCGGGGATGTGTTTGCGGGTGCGCGGCTTGCCGATGTCGTGCAGCAGCGCCGACCAGCGCAGCACCTCGTCCGGCGCACCGGGCTCCTCGCACGTCATCGCCTGACGCAGCACCGTCATCGTGTGCGCGTAGACGTCCTTGTGCTGGTGATGCTCGTCGATCTCCATCCGCATCGCCGCCACCTCGGGCAGGACTATCTCGGCGATCCCGACCTCGACCAGCCGCTCGAGCCCGGCCACCGGGTCGGCGGCGACGATCAGCTTGCGCAGCTCGTCCCGGACACGTTCGGGGGAGACGATCGTGAGCCGCTGTGCCCGCGACCGCATCGCCTCGACCAGCTCCGGCCCCGGGGTCAACCCCAGCACCGCCTCGAACCGCGCGGCCCGCAGAATCCGCAGCGGGTCGTCGTCGAAGGACGCCTCCGGGCTCGCCGGGGTGCGCAGCACGCCACGGGCGAGGTCGGCCATCCCGCCGAACAGGTCGACGAAGTCGTGTTCCGGGACGGAGACCGCCATCGCGTTGACGGTGAAGTCCCGCCGCGACAGGTCCGCCTCCAGGCTGTCGCCGTAGCTGACCTGCGGGTTGCGGGAGGTGCGGTCGTACGCCTCACTGCGGTAGGTGGTGATCTCGAAGCGCAGGCCGCGCCGGGCCAGGCCCACCGTGCCGAAGGCGATCCCCGCGCTCCAGGTCGCCTCCGCCCACCCGCGGGTGATCTCCAGCACCCGCTCCGGGCGTGCGTCGGTGGCGAAGTCGAGATCCGCCGGGACCTTGGCGGCCACACCCTCGGCACTGGTGCGGCCCAGCAGGGCGTCGCGCACCGAACCACCGACGAGATGCAGCCGGTGGCCATGATCGGCAAATATCCGCCCGAGCTCGTCGGCGGCCGGCGGCACCCTCAGCAGCTCACTCACCACCCGTTCGGCCGAGTCCCGCGGGTTGTCCAGACTGATCACTGACACCCCATCAGATTACGGGGTCCACCGCGGTGCGCCTGGTACGCGAAAGGTGGACGCCTCGGGCACTCGCCCCGGCTCGACGGCACCAGCCTCGTACGATCAAACGCATGCCGCCGTCGCGTTCCGCCCCCGGCCGCACTCGGCTGCGCCGGGTGGAGGAGACCTCCGCGGGCGGCCTTATCCTCGACCAGCGGTCGGCCAACGCCTATGCCGCGTTGATCGGCCGCCTCGACCGATCCGGGCGGATGTTGTGGTCGCTGCCCAAAGGGCACATCGAGGCTGGTGAGACAGCCGAACAGGCCGCCGTGCGGGAGGTCGGGGAGGAGACGGGCCTGACCGGCCGCATCCTCGGACGCCTCGGCACGATCGACTTCTGGTTCGTCGCCGGAGGGGCACGCATCCACAAGACCGTGCACCACTTCCTGCTGGTCCGCCTGTTCGGCTCGCTGTCGGACACCGACGTCGAGGTCGACGCGGTCACCTGGGTACCCCTGATCGAGGTCGCCGACCGGCTCGCCTACGCCGACGAGCGCCGTCTGCTGGACGAGGTGCCCATCGTGCTGGCCGCGACGGCATGACCCGCGGCACGACGGCCCCCGCGCCGGGTCCCGAGCCATCCGGCGACGGTCGGGCACCGGGTGCCAGCCAAGCCCGGTGGACGGCGGACGCCAGCCGGGCCGGGCGGGGTCGGGCGGGGCACCGGCTGGTGCTCGCGCTCGCCGTGCTCGTCCTCGTCGTCCTGGTGGAGCTGCTGCCCGGGTCGGCGGCCACCGCCGAGCCGGCTCGTCCGACCGACGGCACCGATTCATCCACAGGAATCTCGGGGCTGTCCACACCTTCGTCCACAGGACGATCCGGCTCATCGACCTCGGCCGTGCCGATCGCGACGACGATCACCTCGTCGTCGTCCTCCGATCCGGCCGGCCCGATCACGGTCACCATCACGGAGGTGACGCAACCGGTCGCCGGCGGCTCCACCGTCGCGGTGTCCGGCACCCTCTCCACGTCGTCCACGGAGCCGATCAGCGACCTGTGGATGAGCATCTCCCTCAGCACCGCGGTGCAGTCCCGCGGCCAGTTGGCCACCCTCGCCGGCGACGCCCGCGCGGCCGCCGGGCACAGCCGGTACGAGAAGCTGAGGCTGCCCAACGGCGAGACCGCCCAGTCGCTGACCGACCCGCCCGTGCGGGGCGCGAGCCCGGTGCCCTTCCAGATCACCGGTGATCTGGGCACCACGGCGGCCACGAACATCGGGGTGTACCCCCTGCAGATCAGGGTCTCGAGCCTGGTGGGCGCGCGAACGGTGACCGCCGCGGCCTACTCCTTCGTCGTGCGTTCGCGGCCCACCGCGGTGCGCACCCCGGTCGCGGTCGTGCTACCGATCGCCGACCGCCCCCGGCTGCGCTCGGACGGCCTGCTCACCGACAACCAGCTCGCCACCGATGTGAGCCCGACCGGCCGGCTGTCCCGGCTGCTGGACGCGGCCACCGCCCACCCGCCGGTCACCCTCGCCGTCGATCCGACGCTGGTCCAGGAACTCATGCTGATGAGCCGTTCGCAGGGGTACGCGTACGCCAGCCCCGGCTCCACCTCCGGCGTCACGGCGAGGACCAACGGCGACGCGAGCTACTTCCTGCGCCGGCTGGCCGACTACGCGGCCGCCGGCGGCTCGGTGATCGCGCTGCCCTACGGCGACGCGGACCTGGCCGCCCTCGTCCACGCCCGGAAGCTGGACATCGTGAACTACGCCGTCAAGACTGGCGAGACCGTGGTGGCCGAACTCGTGTCCCGGCAGCCCCAGGCGGCCGGTGCCGTCACCTACCCGGTGAACGGCCAGGCCGACTCCCAGACCGTGGACGTGCTGGGCCAGCTGAAGGCGGGCACCGTGCTGCTCGATGACCGGGAGTTCCCCCTCGTCGCCGGGCGCAGGTACACCCCGGCCGCCGCCGTCACCGTCACGACCTCCGCCGGCCCCGTCCGCGCGCTGCGCGCCGACCACACCCTCACCGCGCTCGCCGGCGCCTACACCGCGAGCACCGTCGACCCGACCGCCGGCGCGCAGCTCGCCCGCTTCGCCGCCGAACTCGGCATGATCTGCGCGGAGAACCCGACCCCGCGCCCCCAGGTGCTGATCCTGCCGCGGGACTGGAACGCCCCCGGCACCTGGGCCGAGCAGGTCCTCGGCGCCGTGACCAGCACCGCCACCGCGCCGACCACGCTGGACGACCCCGCCTTCACCCCCACCGCCCAGGCCGTCCTGCCGGTCTCCCGGCTCGTCTACTCCGCGGATGCCCATAGCGCCGAACTGCCCGCGAGCTACCTGGACTCGGTCAGCACCGTCTGGTCGCAGGCCCAGGCGCTCGGCCCCGTGCTCTGCGCCCCACCCAGGGCGACGTCCACCTGCGCCGAGCGGGAGATCAACCCGATGACCAACGCACTCGTCACAGCGAGCTCCGTGTGGTGGCGTGGGGCGGGCAGAGTGGACGGCGTGTCCCTGAGTCAACAGGTGGACGGTGCCGTCAGCGCCATCCGCAACGGCATTCGGGTCGTCGCCTCCCGCAGCGTCAATCTGACCAGCCGGCACGGACTCGTCCCCCTCACCCTGGAGAACACCACCCAGCGTGAGGTGACCGTCGTGCTGATGTTCTCCTCGACCAACCGGGCGCGGCTGCGTTCACCCGTGCGGCAGGTCCGCGTGCTGCCACCCGGGCAGAAGGCTCAGATCGAGTTCGAGGTGGACGCCGAGGGAGCGGGCACGTTCCTGCTGGAGATCGATCGACGCAACCTCGACGGCCAGCGACTGTCCACCGAGCCACCGACCCGGGTCCTGGTTCGCTCCACCGTGTACGGCGCGATCGCCACCGGCATCACGTTCGTCGCGATCGGTCTGCTGGGCCTGGCCGTCCTGCTGCGCTTCGCCCGCCGCCTGCGCCCCAGCGCGCGCCGCCACCGACCGGACCCCACGCCGGACGCCTCCCTGCCGCCCCATGACCCGTACGATCCGGTCGACTCGCCGGCGCTGGCCGACCAGTACCGGCCCGCCGACCAGAATCCACCGTCCGATCGGCACCACCCGGTCGGACGGCACGATCCGGCCCCCACGGACGAGTGGGCCCCCGCGTACCCCGCTCCCGCGGGGTACGACCCGGGTCATGGGTACAGCACGACGCAGCTGGACGGCCCCGAACCCGGCCACGTCCCCACGCGCGGCCCGGCCCAGCCGGCCCGGGACGTCGACCCCCGCCGCGAGCTTCGGCCAGCCCACCACGGCGGCCCGGCTCCGGTGAACCCCGTCGATCAGCCCTATGACCGATCGGCCGCTCCCCCGCCCCGTCACCAGCGGAGCGACCCGTGACCACCCCCGAGGACGATCCCCGACCGGACACCCGGTCAGGCCCACCGTCCGGCCCCCGACACCGACGGGGCAACACGGCCCCCGGCCACGCCCGTACCGCCCCGGACGGCCACCGTGCGCCCGACCACGACCCGTCGGATCGCGGCGACCGGCCCGGCCGGTACGCCGACCCCGCCCGCTACGGCGACCCCACCGGCTACGCCGACCCCGGTGGATACGGCGATCCCACCGGCTACGGCGACCCTGGTGGATACGGCGACCCCGGCGAGACGCGCCGGTACGACCGGGAGCCCACCCCGCCGCCCGGCTACGACCCTCCGCGCCGACCCGGCGGCGACGTCGAACCCGAACACTGGTCGGGCGCGCGCGATGACACCGGGCGTGCTGACGCTGATCCCTGGGTCGGCGCGGGCAACACGACCCGGCGGCTACCGACCCCACCCCGCACCCCCCCGCCCAGTGTGCCGCCGCCGTCGGAGACAGGGCTGATCCGGCCGGGTTCAGGGCTACCTGGCACCTCGCGGCCGGAACACGGACCGCCCGGCCCACCACCACCGGCCTCCAACCCGCCCGCGACCGAGCAGCCGGACCGCGGCGGACGCCCCCGGCGGCCTCCCGCCGAGCGTCGCCGCCCCTCACTCGGCGAGTCGCGCCCCACCGTGGCGCTGCCGCGCAGCAACGTACGACGCATCCCGCCGAACCGCCCGGACCGGGCGGACCGGGCGGACCGGGCGGACCGGCGGGGGAGTGACCCACAGTCGACCGGCTGGCGGGAGTCGCGGGACGGCCAGCCACAACCGCGGCGGCCGCACCAGGACCCCCGTCCACAACCCGAACGACGCGACAGGCGCGGCGTCGAGGGACGCGGCCGGCCCGACCGCGACCGGCCCGAACGGCCCGACAGGCGCGGCGTCGACGACGTCAGCGGCGGTTCCCGCGTCCGCATGCCCACTCCCCGCGACCAGGGCCGTCCCGACGACCGCGCCGACCCACGGGACCGGCCCCGGCGGCGCCCGTCGCGGGAGGCCGACGCGGCGTCGACGGCGCTGCTGGGACGTTCCGGCGCCCCGCCGACCTCGGCGACCGTGCGCGGCCGACGCGGGCGTCCGAACGAGCCGGCGGGACGGTCACCGCGGTCGGCCCGCGAGTCCGCTCCCCCTCAGCCGTCCAGAACGGCCGCGGCCGCGAGCCGGACCGGCACCGCCCGCGGGACGAGCAAGCGGGGCAAGGCCGGGCCAAGCCTCGGCCAGGCCAGCGGGATCATGGCGATCGGCACGATCGCCTCCAGAGCCTCGGGTTTCCTGCGCACGGTCGCCATCGCCGCCGCGATCGGTACCGGCCCGGTCGGCGACGCCTACAACGTCGCCAACACCACCCCGAACATCCTGTACGACCTGCTCCTGGGTGGGATCCTGACCAGCGTCGTCGTCCCGGTGATGGTGCGCGCGGCGAAGGAGGACCCGGACGGCGGGGACTCGTTCGCGTCCTCGCTGCTCACCCTCATGATCCTCGGGCTTGGGGTCGCGACCCTGATCGGCATGGTGGCGGCGCCCTGGATCACCGACGCCTACCTGGACGCGAACCCGGCCGAGCAGGCGCTGGCCACCGACCTGCTGCGCTGGTTCCTGCCCCAGATCGTGTTCTACGGGATCGGGGCGACCATCGGGGCGATCCTCAACGTCCGGCGTTCGTTCGCCGCGCCCATGTTCGCGCCGATTCTGAACAACGTGCTGGTCATCGCGACCTGCGTGACGTTCATCTACTTCGTGTCCGGTCCGCGCCCACCCGGGGTGAACGGTCCGAAGCAGATCACCGACACCCAGATCACCGTGCTCGCCGGCGGCACCACACTCGGCGTGGTCGCGATGACCCTCGCGCTGCTCCCCGCGCTGCGCAAGGTCGGTTTCCGGTATCGGCCGCGCCTGGACCTGCGGCATCCGGAGCTGCGTTCGGCGGCCCGGCTCGCCGCGTGGACGCTGCTGTTCGTCGTGGTCAGCCAGGCCGGCTATCTGGTGATCGTCAACCTGTCGACGGCGTCGACCGCGTACACGATCTACACCTACGGCTACCAGATCTTCCAGCTCCCCTACGCGATCATCGGCGTTTCGGTGATCACGGCGCTGCTGCCCCGGATGAGCGGGCATGCCGCGCAGGACCGCCGGGATCTGGTCCGCGCCGACATCTCCACCGCGACCCGGGTCGCGGCCACGGCGATCGTCCCGGCGGCGCTGTTCCTGCTGGCCCTGGGACGGCCGATCGCGGTGACGGTGTTCCACCACGGCGCGGTGAGCTACGGCGACGCGATCGCCATCGGCGACACGCTGAGCGCGTTCGCCCTGGCCCTGGTGCCGTTCTCGCTGTTCCAGGTGCAGCTGCGGGCCTTCTACGCCTACCAGGACAGCCGGACCCCGGCGCTGGTCAACATGGGCGTGGTCGCGGTGAACGTGCTCGGCGCCCTGATTCTCACGGTGGCGGTGCCCGAGAAGCACCGCGCACCCGCCCTCGCCCTGGCCTTCGCGACCGCCTACCTGGTCGGCCTCGCGGCGGCGACGACCCTGCTGCGCAGGCGTCTCGGTGGGATCGACGGCAACCGCACCGCCCGGGTGATCACGCAGGTGGCGGTCGCCGCCGGGCTCGGGGCGGTACTCGCGTCGCTGGTGGCCCGGGGCATCCGCGGTGTCATCGGCGACGGCTGGGCGCCCTCGGGCCTCGCCGTGGTCGTCGCCTGCACGCTCGGTGGCGCGCTGTTCCTCGCCGCCGCCGTGCGGATGAACATCCACGAGGTCAACGCCCTGCTGGCGGTCGTCCGTTCACGCCTGCGACCGCGCCGCTCCGGCGGTCGCTCCGGCGGTCAGTCCGCCGGTCAGTCCGCCGGTCAGTCCAGCGGTCAGCCCGCCGGTGGCCAGCAGCGGCGACGCGGCGGGAGCACTCCCCGATGACACCGGTGCCGCTCGGTACTGGCACCATCGGGCCGAACGGGTGTGGCCGGGCGGATCGGACCTGATCGGTCCCACCCGTCACGCCCGGTACACAAGGGCGAGTTGTCCCAAGACATGCGCGAGATCCTCCGGCCATCCTCGTACACTGGACACGCTGTGCGCGGGCCCCGCCCAACGTCGCCGGTGAACCAGGCGCAGTGTCCCGCCGGTAGCGTCGGTGGCGCCGCGAGGTGTGCCGCGCGGCGAGAAGCTGCGGGCGCTTTGCCCATGGTTGCGGCACTCTGGGCGGAACCCTGCCCGGGTGAGGTAGGGAAGCCCGACACCGGAAGTGTCCTCGTCGGGCCCGTGGACGACGGAGGCGCTGTGGTCGACGGAAGCAACCGACCTCAGGTCGGGGACGTCGACGACGGCCTGGCCACCAGCATCTCCGGCCCGCTCGGGGCCAGCACACCGGCGGGCACCGCGGTGCTCGCCGAGACCGTCCTGGACCGCCGCTACCGGCTGATGTCCGCGCTCACCACCCGCGGCCCGGTCACCCTGTGGCGGGGGGACGACAACGTGCTCACCCGGCCGGTCGCGGTGCGCATCGTCGAACACGACCAGCTCGCCCCGGGTGACGCGCCCCCCGGTGCCGATCACGAGCAGGCCGCCCGCCGGCTGCTCGCCGCGGCCATCAACTCCGGTCGGCTGGTGCATCCGGGGGCGGCGTCCACCTACGACGCCACCACGACGACCTCCGGGTCCCGGCGCATCTCCTACGTCGTCTCCGAATGGGTGGACGGGCGGACGCTGCGGCAGCTGACCGCGCAGGGTCCGCTGCGCCCGGAGCAGGCCGGCGCCGTGGTGCTCGCCGCCGCCCGGGTGATCGCCGCCGCCCACGAACGCGGCATCCACCACGGCGACCTCAACCCCGGCGACGTCATCGTCTCCAGCCACGGCACCGTCAAGATCATCGATCTGGAGATCGGGGGAGTGCTCGCCCAGCTCGAACGGGCCGGGCGGCCCTCGTCCAACGGCGATCACGCGGCGGCCCCCGAGGCTGGCGAGGCATCCGATCCGGAGGCCACGCAGGTGTCGGGCGCCCTCGGCCCGGACGGACCCGCCGAGGCCGCGGCGTCCGACCTGCGTGCCCTGGGTGGTCTGCTGTACGCGGGGCTGACCGGCCACTGGCCGCTGGGCAACGACCCGAGTCTGCCGGGGGCGCCGCTGTCCGGCGGCCGGCTGCGCACCCCCCGCCAGCTCACCCACACCGTTCCCCGCGATCTGGACGCCATCACCATGGCGGCACTGGGGGACGACCGGGCCGGCGAGCCGATCACCACCGCGGCGGAGCTGGTCGAGGAGCTGGAGTCGATCAACCCGGTCGACGCCGTGCTCGACACCGGCCTGATGAGCCTCGGCGACGCCCCGCCCAACACCGAGGCGATGGATGTCGACTCCTACGACTCCACCGGCTACCAGTCGGCGAACTACCCGTCGCAGAACCGCTACTCCGACACCACCGACTACCCGGGGCCCGGCCAGGACCGCCGGGGTGGGCGCTACGACGACCGCGGCGGCCGCTACGACGACCGCGGCGGCTACCAGGACGGCTCCCGCGGCGGGTTCGACACCCGCGGCGGCTACAACGAGCAGGGCTATCCGCCCGGGCGGGGCGGCTACCCGCCCAGCGACCGCCAGGGCTCCGGCCCGGGGCGTGACCGTGGGGGTCACTCCACCCGGGGTCCCGGCCGGTCAGGCTCGTCGCTGACCCGGCTGCTCCCCTGGATCGCGCTCGTCGTCATCCTGATCGTGATCGCCGTGGTGGCAGTGGTCGCACTCAACGGTGACAACGGCAAGGGTGGCCAGGTCTCCCCCACCTCGACCGCGCCAGGCCAGCTCGCCCCGACCGGCGATCTGATCAGGCCGGCGGTCGTCGACTCGTTCGATCCGAACTCCCAGGGACGCGACAAGACCGAGAAGCCGGGCGAGGTGAGGAACGCCACCGACGGCGACAAGGCGACCGTCTGGCACACCGAGAGCTACGTGTCCGCGCAGTTCGGTGGGCTCAAGCCCGGGGTGGGCCTGCGCTTCGACTTCGGCCAGGCGATCACACCGAGCAATGTGACGGTGCAGGTCGGCCCGGAGGGCCCGGTGTCGTTCGAGCTGCGCAGCGCGTCGGCCCAGTCCGACTCGATCGAGGGCTACCAGACCGTCGTGTCGCACTCCGCCTCCGCCTCCGATACCAGTGGCATGGTGCAGCTGCCGATGCCCTCCGACCTCAAGCCGGCCCGGTACTGGGTGCTCTGGCTGACCGCCCTTCCCGCCGCTGACGGCGGGTACCGAGGCTCGATCGCGGAGATCGCCTTCCACTCCTAGCCGCCTGCCCCGGCTCCTGTTCCCGGCTCGCTGGTAGTCCTGTTCTCCCGGCCACCGCCTGACCGTTTCCCGCCTGCCGCCTGGCCGTTCGCCGCCCGGCGGCTGGCCCTTCGCCGCGCCGTCCCATGTCCTGTGCGCTGCCCGGATGGGCGGCTTCGAGCCGCGCCGAACATGGGACGACCGGACGGACCGGGGAACCCGGGAGCGTCGTCCACCGTCTGGAAGGAAGGGGCAGCATGGCGCGGAGGGGTCCGCGGCCGGAGGAGGTGATCGTTGGTGGTGACGGATTCACAGGACGACCGGCCCCGGGCCGAGCCGGACCGGACGGCGTTCTCCCTGGGTCGTCCGCTGGCCCGCCGCGGTCGCGGCACCGACCGGCATCCGGATGTGGAGCTGCTCGACGCGTTCGCCGGCGGCGAGCCGGTTGCCCGTTCGGCCCGCGAACACATCGACGCCTGCCCAGCCTGCCGCGAGTCGGTGGCCGCGCTGCGTCGGGTCCGGGCCGAACTGTCCCAGCTCGCGGGGCTGACGATGCCCGGGGATGTCGCCGAGCGGATTCAGGCCACCCTCGCCCATCGTCTGCACACCTCGGTGCCACCCGTGCCGGAGCCGTCGGCGCCGACCGACGCGCGGTCCTGGCCGCCGGCCTCCGACCCGGCGAGCGAACGCCACGCCGCACAGGTCCCGATGCCGGCACCGCCGTTGGACACGCCCGATCCCGCCTCAGGCACCTCTGGGCCGGCTCCCGCCCGCCCCCTGGATCCGGCGGAGCCATCCACCCCGGCCGGGGCACCCCACCACACCGCCCGCCCGGTGCGGACCCGAACACCGCCGAAATGTGCGCCGCGCCGGCCGGCCGGCCAACGAGGCCCTGGCCGGCGGGCGGGCCTGTTGTGCGACCCGGCCTCCGGCCGACGTGACTGGATCTCCATCGCGGCGGTCTGCGTCGCCTTCGTCACCTTCGGCGCAGCTCTGTTTGCTCTGCGCGATCTACGCGGCGGCACCGCCTCGACGCTTCCCGAGGCCCGGGCCGCGCAGGAGCCAGGCGCCGACGCGGCGCCACCACCGATGACGATGGTGGCCAACAGCCGCGTGGCCGTGCTGCCCACCACCATCGTGCCTCACGGCGAAGCTCTGCTCGATGGCGGCATCACCGGTTCGATGGCCCTCGCCATGGGGCTGACCAGGGTGCCGACCATCGGCTCCGCCGCCCAGGCCGCCCAGGCCGCGCGCGCCGGGGTCGCCGACCCGCCGTTGGGAGTTCTCCGTTCCGGGCCCACCAGCGGTGCGCCCGGAGTCAACGCCACTGGTGTGCGGGTGCTGGCCACCACCGCCGCCGGTCGGCTGCGCGCACTGCTGGACACCCCCGATCTACGCACCTGCTACCAGAGCCTGCTGGCCCAGACGGGCGGGTCCATCCTCGGGATCGATCTGGTCCGCTACGACGGCCAGGCCGCCCTGCTGATCGTGCTGTCGGTCCCGAGCCAGCCTTCGCTGGGACGGCTGCTCGTCGTCGATGCCAGCTGCGGAATGACCCGTTCGTCGACAGCGCCGCTTTACAGTGTGATCGCCAAGCGCGAATAGCGTGGTGTCGATCACAGGCCTGCGCGGCGCGTGCGCCACCCGCGGGTGGACGATGGAATCAGATGCCGTGCAAGTCCGTTGTCGCTGTGGGACGCGGTCTCGCCGGACCAGGCCACCGACCAGTTCCCGAGAGACGACCGTGGCCGGTCGGCCTCGACGGGAACTGGTGGTTCGCCCCGGGCCTACCGGGATCACGCAGTGTGAGAGGAGCGGGTGTGACAGGCCAGCAGCAGGTCCAGAACGTCGGCAGCCAAGGCGGAGAGGCGTCCGCCGACGACGTGCGCGACGTCATCATCGTCGGGTCGGGGCCGGCAGGGTACACGGCCGCGATCTACACGGCCCGAGCCAACCTGCGGCCGCTCGTGTTCGAGGGCGCCATCACCGCTGGCGGTGCGCTGATGAACACCACCGAGGTGGAGAACTTCCCGGGTTTCCCGGAGGGCATCCAGGGCCCCGAGCTGATGGAAAGCCTGCGCAAGCAGGCCGAGCGGTTCGGCGCGGAGCTCGTGCCGGACGACGTCACCGAGGTTGACCTCGCCGCCACCCCGAAGATCGTCAAGGTGGAGGACCAGGTCTTCCGGGCCAGGACGGTCATCGTCGCCACCGGATCGGCCTACCGCAAGCTCGGCGTGCCGGACGAGGACCGCCTGCTCGGCCGCGGCGTGTCGGCCTGCGCGACCTGCGACGGCTTCTTCTTCCGCGACCAGGACATCGCGGTCGTCGGCGGCGGCGACTCGGCGATGGAGGAGGCGACCTTCCTGACCCGCTTCGCCCGCTCGGTGACGGTGATCCATCGGCGGGACAAGCTGCGGGCCAGCGCCATCATGCAGGAGCGCGCGTTCGCCAACGACAAGATCCGCTTCCAGTGGAACTCCGAGGTCACCGACCTGCTCGGCGCCGACAAGCTCACCGGCGTCCGCCTGCGTGACACCGTCACCGGCGAGACCGACGAGCTTCCCCTGACCGGCCTGTTCGTCGCTATTGGTCACGATCCGCGCACAGAACTCGTGCGTGGGCAGCTTGACCTGGACGACGACGGCTATGTCCAGGTCGCCCACCCCACCACCCACACCAACGTGGATGGCGTGTTCGCCTGCGGCGACGTCGTCGACCACACCTACCGGCAGGCGATCACCGCGGCCGGGACCGGCTGCTCGGCCGCCCTCGACGCCGAGCGCTTCGTCGCCGCCAGCGAGGGTCCGACCGAAAGCGCCGCGACCGCTTCCGCGGTGGCCGAGGTCCCCAGCGCGGCGGCACCCCGAGCCCCGCAGTCACAGCCGGCCTGACAGGCCCGTCCCACTTCCCGCCGCCCCACCCTGACCCGCGTTCTGCCCCACCATCGCACCCAGCACCACGCGAGCCACACCACCACCACGTTCACCAGAATCAGCAGGGAGATCAATAATGGCAGGCAGTACCGTTGTCGTCACTGACAACACCTTCGCGAGCGAGGTTCTCAAGAGCGAACTCCCGGTTCTGGTGGACTTCTGGGCCGAGTGGTGCGGTCCGTGCAAGATGGTCGCCCCGGTCCTCGAGGAGATCGCCAAGGAGCACGGCGACAAGCTGCGCATCGTCAAGCTCAACATCGACGAGAACCCGCAGACCGCGCGGAACTACCAGATCATGTCCATCCCGACCATGGCCGTCTTCGTGAAGGGCGAGGTCGACAAGAGCATCGTCGGCGCGAAGCCGAAGGCCGCGCTGCTGCGCGATCTCTCCGAGTACATCTGACCCACCGGCGCGCCGCGGGACCAGCGCCCCCGAGCAGGGGCTCTCCCGCGCGCGTCGAGCTTCATCGACGGCCCGCCGTGCCTCACCACCGGCGGGCCGTCGGCGTTCACCGACATGGACGGCACCTTCACCGCCTCTCCGACACCCCGCCCGCACCGGTCAGTGTCGGAGGTTCCCCTTCCTGGCAGGTCAGGACCGCATGGTCATGGCCTAGGCTTGAGATCCAGCAGATCCGGCATTCGTGGGTGGGGAGATCGGTCCATCGATGCGGTGGTTGCGAGCTGCGGTCTCATCCACATGCACGGTGAGGCGGCCTAGCTGAAGGGTTCATGGACGTGAAGCTGCTGCGGCTGGGAGACCAGGCTCCGATCATCGCCGAGGTTCGAGCGACCTTGACACACCTCGGATTCCTGCCGGCGACACCCCGACAGACCGGTGGACCGGTGGTGACCGGCGTTCTCCCCGGCGCTGCCGACCCAGGCTCATCGACCGACCCAGGCTCATCGACCGACACGGACTCATCGACCGACACGGTCCAGCCAGCTGACGCGGTGCCGTCCGGCTCGGTGGCGTCTGCGGTACCCGTGGACCCGTCCCCGGGCCAGCCGACCCCGCCGACGACGACAGCTCCACCCGGCACCCCGCCCGACCACTTCGATCGGACCCTCGACCGGGCGCTACGTGCCTTCCAGCAGAGCCGTGGTCTGTCCGTCGACGGCATCCTCGGTCCGGACAGCACCCGCGCGCTGGAGGAAGCCCGGCGCAACCTCGGCGACCGGCTGCTCTACCACAGCGCCGCGCACCCGTTTGTCGGTGACGATGTGGCGGCGCTCCAGGAGCGCCTGTCCAACATGGGATTCGATGTCGGACGCACCGACGGAATCTTTGGCCCACGCACCGAAGGCGCGGTGCGCGACTTCCAGCGCAACCGGGGCCTTCAGCCCGACGGCCGGTGCGGCCCGCAGACCCTGGGCGAGCTGACCCGCCTACGTCGCACGGTGACCGGCGGCCGTCCGGATGTCCTACGGGAGTCCGTGCGCCTGCTCGCCCGTGGTTCGTCCCTGCTCGGTGTCGTCATCGCCCTGGATCCCGGCCACGGCGGCGGCGACACCGGCATTGTCAGCAACGGGCTGTACGAGCGTGACCTCATGGCCGACCTGGCCGACCGGCTTTCGATCAGGCTCACCGACTCCGGCCTGGAGTCAGTCCTCATCCACGGTCCGGATGAATCCCTGACCGAACAGGAACGCGCGGTCCGTGCCAATTCCCTCGAGGCCGACCTGCTGATCTCCCTGCACGCCGACAGCAGCGACTCACCGCAGGCCCAGGGCATCTCGGCCTACTACTACGGGACGACCCGCGGATCGTCGGCAGTCGGTGAGCGCTTCGCGCAGCTCGTTCAGCGTGAGATCGTTTCGCGCACCGACATGCTGGACTGCCGAACTCACCCCAAGGCCTGGGATCTGCTCCGCCGGACCCGCATGCCCGCCGTCCGGCTGGACCTCGGCTATCTCACCAACGAACATGACGCCCAGGCGCTCGGGAGCGCACAGTTCCGCGCCGCGGTAGCCGAGGCAGTCCTGGCCGCGACGCAGCGCCTGTTCCTTCCGCCCGAACTCGACGCGCCCACTGGTCAGCTCCACGTCCCCCGCGTCGCCGGCCGGGCCTGAACGACAATCGCGCCCGTACGCCCACCTCGTCCCAGACGTCCACGCCCCGCCCGGTCCCGCGCCGCTCAGGCCGCTCCAGTCGGCCACGTTCGGCCGGCCACGTTCCGGTTCCCCCGCGCCATTCGGGCTCACAGCGGACCTCGCGCCGCCCTGACTCTCGACGCCCGAACTCACATCGCCGTATCTGCTGTCCCGGCGCTGATACCCCCCAAGGACCAGCGCCGATCGACGCACGTCGGCGGCGTTCCCGGCGAACTCGGCCGCGGCGGGGGAGAGTGGTTTCACGTGAAACTCCCCCGGCGGCCGGCCCGGGATCACGGCCGGTCCGCCTAGGCTGAGTCCCGTACGCTGCCGCCCATCAAGACCGGGGCGGTGGTCCCGAGGCCGACCACTGGAGAGCCTTTTCGATGAGCCGTCGCATCGCGAACATCACCTTGGACAACATCGACGACTTGCCGCTGCCCTGCCGTCGATGCGTGTTCTGGGAACTCGACCCGGTTGCCCGTAGCCGTGCCGAGGAGGCTGGCACCTCGGAGATCGAGAAGGAGGCATGGGTCTCGTCGGCGCTTCTCGAGTGGGGCAGTGTCGGAAAGATCGCTTATATCGAGGAAGTGCCAGCCGGCTTCGTCATGTTCGCGCCGCCGGCGTACGTTCCCAGATCTGCGGCCTTCCCGACCAGTCCGGTCTCGCCGGATGCCGTACTCCTCATGACCGCGCTCATCCTGGAGGAGTTCCAGGGCCAGGGCCTCGGCCGCATCCTCACGCAGGCAGTCGCGAAGGACATCCAACGCCGAGGGTTCAAGGCCGTGGAGGCATTCGGTGACGGCCAGAACTCGGGGGCCCGATGTGTGGTTCCGGCCGACTACCTGCTGTCCGTGGGATTCAAGACGGTCCGGCCACACCACCGGTGGCCCCGACTGCGCCTCGAGATCAAGAATGCCGTCAGCTGGCGTGAGGACGTGGAGGTCGCCTTGGAGCGCCTGCTCGGCTCGATGACTCCCGAGGGCGTGCTACGCAAGGTGAGTCAGGCGGGACATCCAGCCTGACCGACTCCGCATGCCGGCCGCACCATCCACCGCGGATGCTGCGGCCGGCCCGCCGCTAGGGACGAGAAAGGTCGTCGGCTCCAGGGGACATCACGGCCACGATGCGCTCGAGGTCCTCGATCGAACCGAACTCGACGGTGATCTTTCCCTTGGACCGGCCCATATCGACCTTCACTCGGGTCTCGAACCGATCAGAAAGCCGATCAGCGAACCGGGCGAGCACAGGCGAGGCCGCCCGAGGCCCACTCGGCGCTCGTTTGCGGGGCGTGTCCTCGCCCAACGCAACGATCTCCTCTACCGACCGGACCGACAGACCTTCCTCCACGATGCGGGTGGCCAGACGATCCTGGGCCTCGGAATCCCGCAATGACAGCAGTGCCCGCGCATGCCCGGCGGACAACACCCCTGCGGCCACGCGTCGTTGCACTGCGGGGGACAGGCCCAGCAGCCGGATGGTGTTCGTGACATGCGACCGGGAGCGGCCCATCCGGGTCGCGAGCTCCTCGTGGGTCGCCCCAAAGTCCTGGAGCAGCTGCTCGTAGGCAGCTGCCTCCTCCAAAGGGTTGAGCTGCTGCCGGTGCAGGTTCTCCAGGAGGGCATCGCGCAACATCGCATCATCGGTCGTGTCCCGCACGATGGCAGGTATCACGGTGAGTTCGGCAAGCTGAGATGCCCGCAGACGCCGTTCACCCATGACAAGCTCGAAGCGCTCCCCAGACGTCGGCCGCACCACGATCGGCTGCAGCAGGCCTACTTCGCGCAGGCTCGCGGCCAGTTCCTCCAACGCCTGCTCGTCGAAGTTCGTCCGCGGTTGACGTGGGTTCGGATCGATGGCATCGACGGACAACTCTCGGAAAGTGGCTCCGTGCACCGGCAAGGGGCCAGTGCCGCCGTCAGTTGGCCGGCCCGAATCATCCCGCCCGCCGTAACCGCCGGAGGAGTAGTCGAGATAATCCTCGCTACCCAGCCGTCCCTCCTCCGACTGCGGCGCCACCGGAATCAGCGCGCCGAGTCCGCGGCCGAGTCCGCTGCGGCGGGCGCTCACCTCGGCACCTCGGTCGGCTGTACCCCTCGCTCCGCCAGCTCCCGGGCAGCTGCCAGGTAGGACAGCGAACCACGCGACGTCGGATCGTAGGTCAGCGCGGACTGGCCATAGCTCGGGGCCTCAGCCAGCCGGACGTTTCGGGGGATGGTCGTGCTCAGTACCCGGTCACCGAAATGCTCCTTGACCTCCTGGACCACCTGATCGGCCAGCCTGGTGCGTGAGTCGTACATGGTGAGCAGAATCGTCGACAGGCGCAGGTCCTGGTTCAGGTGTGCCTGGACGAGTTCCACGTTGCGCAGCAGCATGCCCAGGCCCTCCAGCGCGTAGTACTCGCACTGAATAGGGATGAGGATCTCCCGGGCGGCAACCAGCGCGTTGACCGTCAGCAGCCCGAGAGACGGCGGGCAGTCAATGAAGACGTAGTCGATCTCCCGTTGCAGTCCCGCGATGGCGCGGCGCAGCCGGTTCTCCCGGGCTACCAGCGACACCAGCTCGATCTCCGCGCCCGCGAGGTCGATCGTCGCCGGGGCGCAGTACAGCTCCGGGGCCTCCGCCGAGGGGACGATGACCTCATCCAACGGGCGGTCGCCCAGTAGCACCTCGTAGATCGAGGGCACTCCGGAATGGTGCTCGATGCCGAGCGCCGTCGACGCGTTGCCCTGCGGGTCGAGGTCGATCACGAGGACCCGTACTCCATGCGACGCGAGCGCCGCAGCGAGATTCACCGTGCTCGTCGTCTTCCCCACGCCACCCTTCTGGTTGGCGACCGAGATGATGCGCCGCCGGGTGGGTCGCGGGAATGGTTGTCGTCGTTCTGCCGCCAAGGCTTCCACTGCTGCTGCCGCCGCCGCTCCGATCGGGGTCGACCGGTCCAGGGGATCCAGCGAGGAGAGCGCAGACCCGTGGCTCCGAGCACTCCCGCCCATCGATCCGTCCCGACCGATCAACGCTGTTTCACGTGGAACGAGACTGCCCACGTGTCGGCCGGTCGCGACCGGCCTCTCGTGATCGCCGCGAATCCCGCGCCGTTCGTCTGACCTGTCTGCCATCGTGTCGCTCACCGTCGCCGCGCCCTTTCTTGCTCTCGGCCCGGGCAAGCTCGGCCGCTCGCACGGCACGGAGGACTCGGCTGGGTTCGTCCACCCGGCCCTCCCCGCACACCACGACATCGACTGGATGCCAACCCTGGGTTCCGAGACTGCCGCGCGCGTCCTGCAACTCTGCCAGGATCCTCGAACCGCGCATCGCCAGCATGACACCATCCGGTTGCAGCATCGGCAGGAGGATTGCACCCAAGCGCTCGAGCGGGGCGACCGCGCGCGCGACGACCACCCCGAATCTACGACCGTCCGGGCCGATTCCGGCATCCGGCGCGCGGCCCCGGCGGACCGAAACCTGACTTTCCAGGTCGAGTGCGGCGATCACCTCCTGCAGAAAAAGGCAGCGTCGTTCCATCGGCTCGAGCAGCTCAACCCGCACGTCGGATCGGGCCAGCGCGAGCGGAATGCCTGGTAGACCGGCCCCGCTGCCCACGTCGACGACGTCGGCATCCGCCGGAACCGCCTCAGCGATCACTGCACAGTTGAGGACGTGACGCTGCCAGAGCCGGTCGGTCTCCCGAGGTCCGATCAGTCCACGTTCCACCCCGGCGGTCGCGAGAAGCTCGGTGTAACGGATCGCCTGCGCGAGACGTTCGCCGAAGATCTCCCCCGCGACCGGCGGAACGGGCAACTGAGGTGTCTCCGACGGCGGTGACTGAGGGCTGGATGACCCGGATGTTCGGTCCGCGTCGCTCATCGCACACCTGCCTGGGTACGCCCGACCAGGCCGATGGCCTGCACCAGAGGTCCGTCACCACAGGCCGTGGGCCGGTGGATGAAACCCGGCGGGAGTCCGAACGGACGGTGGCCTGCGGTGGCAACCACGACAGGTACCGAAGACGAAGTCGATGAACCATGCACCCGACCAGCATCCTCGACGGGTCTGGACCTTCGACAACCGCCGTGGTTGAGGATCGATTCGGTCGCCCAGCGAAGCCGGAGCCGCAAGGCCGTGCACCGTGACCACCGCGGCGATCCGGCGCGGGCGGCGAGTCCGTCTCGGGTCAGTGCTGGGAGGGCCGCGCATCCTGGGCAGCGACCGAAACGACGTCCTGGGCGCAGCGGTCGTAGCGGGTCAGGGTGCCGGTGAGGTGGAAGGCCCAGCTCCGGTCGGTGCACCAGCCGGCGCGGGTCAGCGCGGCCAGTTGGCCGGACAGGTCGCGCTGCTCGATGTCGAAGACGAAGACGATCAGGTGCCGTGGCTGGCTCGCCCTGCCGGCGATCTGGGCGGTCAGAGGAGGCGTCGATCCCCCGAAGAAGATTGTTTCGACTCGGGAGATCCGGGGCGGTAGCGCCGACGGGTCGCGCGAACCGTCGGCGCTGGCCTCCATCGCGTACAGCCAGCCGGGGCGGGCGAGGCGCCCACCGACGGCCACCACGTCATCGGGGCCGGCGACCCGGCGGGTGGCGATCGCCGCGTCGACCATGAGATCCAGGCCGCGCATCCGGTCGCGGTGGTCCCACAGCAGCCGGCTGCCGGCAAGAGAGTTCCCGGCGAGGAGCCCGCCGGAGCTGACCAGCCCGACCAAGGCGACGGCGACAAGGGCGACGGCGATCAGCGCGCGACCTCCCGCAGGTGCGCCGGGCCGGGCCGCGGCGCTTGGCGCCAAGGGGCGCGCCGAGCCATCCGGAGCGTGCAAAAGCGGCGAAAACTCAGATAGTGATCGCGAGATTACGATTGACCCGGGGGTCGGGATAGGGTCCACAGCAGATGACCCCTCAGCATCGATCTGAGGGGCCTTGCCAGGGCTTTGCTGCCTTAGGAACAGTACGAGCCATCGCAACACCCGCTCGGCACCCACCAGAACCACAACGATCAGCATGGGGACGACGAACGCGTTGGTCCGTGTAGGGCCGAAGGGCCAGTAACGGCCGGCACTCGCCGCCAACATCATCAGTTCGGTGCCGGCGAGGGCCGCGAGCAGGAGCCGTCCGTCCGGACGGCCGGCGAGGGTCCACCCGCCGATGGCGCCGGTGCCGGCGATGACCAGGCCAAGCAGTAGCGCCACCCACGGGCTGAGGGAGCCCAGGGGCAGCGCGCCGTGGACGAGGCTCGGATCGAAGCGGTCAATGCCCGGCGGGGAGCCGGTCAGAGTGAGGCGGAGCTGGTCTGCGACGAAGCGGATCGCGTCGAGTGGTCCGCGGCCGGCCAGGAACTGTCGGTCCCAGTAGACGCCGTTGCGCTGGCTGGACTGGTGGGCGACGAACACGACTGTGTGCAGACCGGCGAGCACCAGCGCGGGCGAGCACTCGAGCAGCCGCCATCGTCGCCGCGGGCCCCGCCACAGATCGACCGCCGCCAGCGGCACGATCAGAAAGATTCCCGGCACGGCGAACAGGGCGAGCACACCTGCCGCCGCCCGCCGCACAAACCGACCCTTGTCCAGCCCCGGCGACCCCGGCGACGGACGATACGTCCGGCTGGCGCGCTCACCCGCATGATCCGACGGCGAGTCGACCATCCACAGCGCGAGGATGGCAGTGGCTGCCAGCGTCTCCAGGGCGTACGGCTTGAGCTGGGTCGCGAGATCGAGAAAGGTCGAGTTCAGACAGACCCAGCAGGCCGCCGCCACCGCGGCGGTGACACCGGTGAAACGACGGGCCACGATCACGATCACGGCGCCCAACAGTGGGACGGCGACGAAGCCGGGCAGGCGCAGTGCCCAGCTGTGCCAGCCAAAGACGTCCCCGGACAGCCGGGTGAGTCCGAACCAGCCCAGCGCTGACGGGGTGTTCGCGACCGCGAGCTCGGCCCACAGCGACCTGGCCGGCTCGCTGACCACATGGGCCCGCCAGATCTCGTCGTACCAGAACGGCCTGCTCAGGTAGGCCTGTAGCAGGCCGAGCACGCCGACGATGACCGCCGCGACGCCGACCGCGGCCAGCGCCGTCGCCCGCCGGGCGGGGCGCAGCCGCACGGCGGCGTCAGTCAAGCAGGATGACGACCCGCCTGCTCGGTTCCTCACCCTCGGACTCGCTGTGCACACCATCGATCTCGGCGATGACGTCGTGGACGACCTTGCGCTCGAAGGGCGTCATCGGCGCTAGCGTCTCCGGTTTGCCCTGCTCCAGCGCCTGCGCTGCCACCTTGGTGGCGATCTTGCGCAGTTCGATCCGGCGCCTGGCCCGGTGACCGCCGACGTCGAGCATCAGGCGGCTACGGCTACCGGTCCGCTGCAGGACGGCGAGCCGGGTGAGTTCCTGCAACGCCTCGAGTGTCTCCCCGCCCGTCCCGATCAGCTTGTCCAGCCCGTCACCGACCACGGCCACCACTGCCCGGCCGCTCTCGACGTCCAGGTCGAGGTCGCCGTCCATGTCGACGATGTCCAGCAGACCCTCGATGTAGTCCGCGGCGATCTCGCCTTCCTGCTCGAGATCCGCGAGGCGTCGCTTCTGCGGGGAGGCTTCCGCCTCGGAGGCGGTTTGCTCGTCGGTGACCTCGGCTCCATCCACAGCCAGGTCGGGTGCCGAACCGGTCATCAGTGCTTCTCCAGGGGAACGGGGGGCGGCGGAGCCGAGATTACGGGATGCCCCCGCCCGGAGACATCATCGGGGTCGCCGGTGGGGGTCTTCCCGGTGGCCGGCCGACCTTTCCCGGTCACGAATCAACCGTGCGGCCGGACGGAGCGACGGTCAACGGCGCCCGCCGGGCCGTTTGCCTTTGCCACGCTGCTTTTTGGCCGGACGGGATCCACCGACCTGCCGGCGGACACCGGCGGGCACCGACGCGGTGCGGCTGGTGCTGTCCGCTGACGTGCTCGAACCCGCACCCGCACTCGGTTGGCCGGCCGGCTGCGAACCACCGTCCGCTGCCGTGCCCGTGCCGGCGGAACTGGCCGCGCTGGCAGAGCTGGCAGAGCCCGGCGCACCGGAGGCACCGGCTGTCGCCTCGGTCGGTTTCTTCGCCGCACGGGCCGCGCCGCTGCGTGAACGGGTACCGGGAGGGGCTGTGGACGACTTCGCCGCCGCGCTGGTCGTCTCCGCGGACCCCTTGGTCAGGCTGGGTGCCGTGGCGGCCGCGGGCCTGGGCCGGTTCTTCGACTTGGCGCCGGCGCGCACACCGGGTGCGGGCCGGGCCGCAGCGACCGCCGTGCCGTCGGTGGACGGACGAGCCCCGGCCGGACGGCCACTCGCGGACAGCGGCTTGATCGGCGGCATCTTCTTGATGACGAAGAACTGCTGCCCCATGCTCCACAGGTTCGTGGTCAACCAGTAGAGCAGCACGGCGATCGGGAACCGGAAACCGAACACCGCCAGCATGATCGGCGAGCCGTACAGCAGGACCTTCTGGACCAGGGCCTGCTGCGGGTCGACCGGGCCGTTGCGGGCCATGATCTGCCGCTGGGTCATGTAGGTCGTGAGACCCATCAGCACGATCAGGATGACCGCGAGCACCCTGACGTTGGTGGTGTTGATGTGGAGCAGATCCACCAGCTTGGAGTCCGAGTTGAAGGAGCTCGCAAGCGAGATCCCACCGATCTTGGCCGAGGCGATCTGCTCCACCTGGTCCGCGGACAGGCCGACTCGCGGCCGCCACTGCCCGTCGACCGGTGCCAGGTGGGTGAAGACGTGGAACAGCGCGATGAACAGCGGGATCTGCAACACGATCGGCAGACAGCCGAGCAGCGGATTGCCGTGCTCCCGCTGCAGCGCCATGATCTCCTGCTGCATGCGCTGCTTGTCGTGCCCGTACTTCTCCCGGATCTCCTTGATCCGGGGCTGCATCATCTGCATCGTGCGCTGTGACTTCACCTGCTTGACGAACAGCGGGAAGATCAGCAGCCGCACACAGACGACCAGCAGGACGACCGAGAAGGCCCAGGCGAAGAAGTTGTTCTCGCCGAGGATCGGGCCAAAACCCTTGTGGAAGAAGACAATCGCGTTCGCGGCAAGATGGTAAAGGGGGTCCAGCAACGTTCCTACTCCTCACGCCCACGGTCCGCGACCGGAACTGACGATCTCGGCCCGCGTCCCCGCATTCGGCGGGTGTCCACACCCGCGGGACGGCACGCCCGGTTACCGAGCGCACGCACGGGTTCAACCCTCCTGGGGTCGCGAACGAGCCGCGACCTCCCGATGGTTCCCACCGGCCGGTCACCAGGCACCCCGCGCTCGCCGCCGGACTCCTGCGCGGCACCGGGAACCGGGTCGTAACCACCGGCGGACAACGGCTGGCACCGCAGCAGGCGGGCGCAGGCGAGCAGGCCGCCGCGCACTCCACCGTGGCGACGCACGGCCGCGAGCGCGTAGGCGCTGCACGACGGCTCGAAGCGACACATCCCGGCGTTACGCGCCGACCAGGCCGCGCGGTAGAACCGGACGAGCCAGCCAAGCGTCCACGCGAGCGGCCCGCGCACCGCACCGGCGGGTGTTCGGGCCAACCGGGGCAGCCTGCGCTCGACCGGAGTACTGGCCAGCAGCAGATCAGCGGCCATCAGCCCGGCGATCACCATGGCGGCGACCGGCCACGCCGTCACCGGGTATCTCCACCGGTGGCGGGCCGCCGGGGACCGGCCGTGGAGCGTGCGGCCCGGGCGAGCGCGTCGTCCAGCGCCTGACCGAGACGGTCGGAGCTGGCGGTGGCGGCATCGGGAAGGGCGCGCACGACGATCATGCTGCCAGGCGGCAGCGACCGAAGTCGGGTACGCATCTGTTCGCGCAGCCGGCGACGCACCTGGTTGCGCACGACTGCCTTGCCCACCCGACGGCCGACGACGAATCCGGCTCGCGCCGGCTCTCCGCTGGCCGTCCACACGCTGTGGACAACCAGCGGACCGGAGCGTGCCCGTCGGCCCGCGGAGCCGACCAGGGCATGATCGGCCCTGGACCGGACGCGGGAACCCACGGGAAGCATGATCGGTCGCGCTGCGACAGGAACCCGCCGTCAGGCGGAGAGTTCGCTGCGGCCCTTGCGTCGACGCGAGGAGAGGATCGAGCGACCGGCGCGGGTCCGCATCCGCAGACGGAACCCGTGCGTGCGGGCCCGCCGGCGGTTGTTCGGCTGGAAGGTGCGCTTGCTCACGTGAGAACTCCGTCTGCAGGGTGGACGCGGGCGGTGATCTTCGCGGCCGAGGGGCGGACCGCTGCACACGGCCCCCACTCCACACGGCCGCGCTGGCACATCCCACGACAAACGAAGCGGTCTAACACCGCGGTTCGACCTAGCGTACACATGCCCGCGCCCACGCCGGCCCGGTGGCCGCCCCGATCGGCGGGCCATCGCGGCGTCACCCGGGGTCGGGCGGTGTCCGGACCGGCGCACATTCGTCGCCACACCGACGGCCCCGACACGGCGGGTGAGCCCGCACCTTACGATCCAGAGACGACAGGACACTCGTCGGCGTGCGCCAGACCACACCAGCTCGGTTCGTGCTGGTCGTCTCCGGCGGCGAGCCGGGCATCCTGACCTGTGGAAACGCCTGTGGAGAGGGCGAACGCCAGCACAGCGCGGCGCCGCGGCCGAGGGCCGGCCCGCAGCGCCGGGACCCACCCGATGCCGGCAGCCGGCGCCACGCCGGGTGCCCCACCGCGGCCATGCACAGGTTGTGGACGACGATGTGGAGAACCATCGGGATGAAGCCGCTCGGTCACCACCGGACCAGGACCACAGTCGCCGGCCCGACCAACCCACCCACACGTGGGACCGTATCGCCCGCAACCGTACCGAACTGCCCGAGGAGCCCCCGTGTCCAACTCCCGCGCCGACTCCGTCGCCGGTCTGCCGTTCGGGGACGAGCCGGCGGGTGACCCGGATCTGGCCGCGGTCTGGCGCCAGGCGGTCTCCGGCGTCGCGGACGGCACGCTGTCCGCCCAGCAGCGGGCCTGGCTGCGCCTCACCCGCCCGCTCGGCCTCGTGCAGGACACGGCTCTGCTCGCCGCTCCGAACGAGTTCACCAAGGAGCTGCTCGACTCCCGGCTGCGCCCGTTCCTGTCCACAGCCCTGTCCACAGCCTATGGACGTGACATCAGGGTCGCGGTCACGGTCGAGCACCTGCCCGATCCGGAACCGATGAGCGGACCGATCCGGATCGTGCGCCCCGGCGGGGCTGGCGCCGCCGACCCGTCGGTGAGTCCCGGCGGGATCGCAGCGAGCGACTCGTTCCCGGCCTCCGGTGGCCACCAGGGCCCTGGCGCTGGTGGCGCGAGAGGCAGCACACCGGTCAACGGCGAGCTGCCCTTCCCCGAGGCGGCCGGCGCCGATCCGCTGCCGGCGGACGCCCGCGGGGCCGACGCCCACAGCACGGGCTATTTCGGCACGGACGCCCGCGGCACCGGTTTTCCCGGCACGGACTCCCGCGGCACGGACTCCCGCGGTACGGACTCCCGCGGTACCGATGGGCGGGCCGAGAGCATGCCCGCGATGCGCGTGGGTGCGGGCCTTGGCCGAGAGGCTCCCTCGCCCGCCACGGAGGCCGAGCCGGTCCAGGCCCGACTCAACCCACGCTACATTTTCGAGACGTTCGTCATCGGTGACAGCAATCGTTTTCCCCATGCCGCCGCGGTCGCCGTCGCCGAGGCACCGGCCAAGGCCTACAATCCGCTTTTCATCTATGGTGACTCCGGCCTCGGAAAGACACACCTGCTGCACGCGATCGGCCATTATGCCCTGAAGCTGTACCCGAACACCCGAGTAAAGTACGTGAGCTCGGAGGAGTTCACCAACGACTTCATCAACTCGATTCGGGACGACCGTCAGCAGGCATTCCAGCGCCGCTACCGTGACGTCGACGTTCTCCTCGTCGACGACATCCAGTTCCTGGAGAACAAGGAGCGGACGCAGGAGGAGTTCTTCCACACCTTCAACGTCCTGCACGACGGCGAGAAGCAGATCGTCATCAGCTCCGACCGTTCCCCCAAGCAGCTCTCCGCCCTCGAGGACCGGCTGCGCAGCCGTTTCGAGTGGGGCCTGATGACCGACATCACCCCGCCCGACCTCGAGACCCGCATCGCGATCCTGTCGAAAAAGGCTGCCACCGAACGCCTTCCCGTGCCGCCGGACGTCCTCGAGTACATCGCCACCCACATCGAGCGCAACATCCGCGAGCTCGAGGGCGCCCTGATCCGGGTCGCGGCGTTCGCCAGCCTGAACAAGTCCCAGGTCGACCGCACCCTCGCGGAGATCGTTCTGCGTGACCTGATCCCTGACGCCGGCAACCCCGACATCACCGCCGTCGAAATCATGAACGCGACGGCCGCCTATTTCGGTGTCTCCATGGACGACCTGTGCGGCACCTCCCGCAGCCGTGTCCTGGTCACCGCCCGGCAGATCGCCATGTACCTGTGCCGCGAGCTCACCGACCTCTCCCTACCCAAGATCGGTCAGCATTTCGGTGGCCGTGACCACACCACGGTGATGCACGCCGATCGCAAGATCCGCGGCCTTATGGCCGAGCGACGGGCCATCTACAACCAGGTCACCGAGCTGACCAACCGTATCCGTCTGCAGGCCCGCCAGCCCTGATCCGCTCGCCGGCCATGCGGGTTCCACCCGCCGGCCAGCTCTGATTCCAGCCACCAGTCCGCCCTGGTTCTCCCGCGGGCCTGTGCTGAATTCCGCCCGCGGTTCCCGCCCTGATTCCACCTACGGGTCCCCTGGGGTGTTCCAGGTCGACGGCGGCAGGGCCCCTGTCGGCTGCCCGCATGTCTGACGGGCTCGCAGCCCTGCGGTGGCTGATGCGGCTTTCAGTTCCATGGCCGGCCCCGAGCCAGGTTCCGCCACACGAGTCTCCGTCGAGGGAACGCGCCCGATCGGAGAAACAGGGCAGCGGGTCCCACGACGAGTGGCTGGATCTCCCGCGGGCCGACGTCGGGCTCGATCGTGAGAAGAGGATCGGCTGCCGATGGGCGGGCGGCGTCCTCGCCTGCCACCGGCCCACGGCCAAGCCCGCTCCAGGGATCACCCGACACAGACGGGGGATGAGGACGGGAGCCGGCTGGCGAGAGGTGGCTGGCGAGAGGTGGCTGTGGTCCGGCGGTGGGCGCCTCGCGGTGATGGCTTGGCGTGGGCCCGGCGTGGGCCCGGTGTGGGCCGGTCGGCCCGATGGATGCGGTGGGAACACGGCGTGGTCCACCCACAGCTTGTGGAAAAAGTTGTGGATAGTAAGCGATTAAATCGGTGGAAGCGGCCGTGGACAGACTGTGGATAACTCGGGGATCCAGTGTGGAGGGACAGTGTGGTCCCTGTGGACGCGATCCCGGCCTGTGGATATCTCCTGCGCCGATCCACAGCGGCCCCCACAGGTTTTGCACCGGCCTACAGGGGCTCTGACCTGCGAAAACTCGAGTTATCCCCAGTTTCCACACCCCCTACTACGACGGCTCTTAAGATCTCCAATTTAAAAATCAAGAACTGCAAGTACTAGGGGATGTGGAAAACTCGTTTCAAGATCGCGAATCTGGAACGATCATGATCGGATCGTTGGACGATCAAGCTTCTTCTGATCAGGAAGCAAAAGCGCGATCAGGCGGCCGGGGGGAGGTCGGCCGTCCGCCGCCGCGGGCTCCTGCCAGCGCCTGGGGCTGGGACCAGCCGCCCGTCGGTGGCGCCTGGCACTCTGGGATGCTGATCGGTGTTCCCAACGGAACGACTCCGAACGCCGGTGAGAACGAGCCGGTGGGAACGACAGGAGGGGCTAACCATGAAGTTCCGGGTGGAACGGGACGAATTCACCGAGGCGGTCGCCTGGACCGCCCGCACGCTGCCGAGCCGGCCGACCACCCAGCTGCAGGTGCTGTCGGGACTCCTGCTCGACGCCACCGGCCCGCTGCTCAAGGTCGCGGCCTACGACTACGAGGTCGCCGCCCAGAGCACGGTGCACGCCACCGTCGAGGACGAGGGCCGCGGCCTCGTCAACGGCAAGCTGCTGGCCGAGATCACCCGAGCCCTCCCCGCCGCTCCGGTCGACCTGTCCGTCGATGGCACCAGGCTCGTCCTGACCTGTGGGAACGCCCGGTTCGCGCTGCCGATGCTCCCGGTGGACGACTACCCGACGCTGCCGGCGATGCCCCCGGTCACCGGGCACATCGAGGGCTCCGCCTTCGCCGCGGCCGTCGCGCAGGTGGCGATCGCCGCCGGCCGTGACGACACCCTCCCGGTCCTGACCGGTGTGCGGATCGAGATCGAGGGCGACTCCCTCACCCTGGCCGCGACCGACCGCTACCGCCTCGCCGTGCGCACGCTGAAGTGGCGTCCCGCCGGCGAGGCCAGCGAGTTCGCCGGCGCCCCGGCCACGGTCGCGCTGGTGCCGGCCCGCACCCTGCTGGACACGGCCAAGTCGCTGTCCGGGTCGGGTGTCGAGGTGTCCATCGCGCTGGGCGCCGGGCCGTCCGGGGAGACGCTGGCCGGCTTCGCGGGTTCGACCCGGCAGACCACCACCCGGCTGCTCGAAGGTCAGTTCCCGCCGTTTCGCAAGCTGCTGCCGGACAGTTCACCGCTGATCGCCCAGCTGGAGATCGCCTCGTTGCAGGAGGCCGTCCGACGGGTGGCGCTGGTCGCGGCGAAGACGGCACCGGTGCAGCTGTCGTTCTCCCCGGATCACCTGGTGCTCGAGGCCGGCACCGGCGGTGAGGCGCAGGCCACCGAGACACTGCCGGTCAGCTATGACGGTCCGGAGCTCTCCGTCGCGTTCAACCCGTCGTACCTGCTGGACGCGCTGGGCGCCCTGGAGTCCGATGTGGTGCGGATCGGCTTCGCCAGCGCCGACGATCCCACCGTCGCGGCGAGCAAGCCGGCGATCCTCACGGGCAAGCTGGCCGCCGACGACAACGGCGAACTGCCCGACTACCGGTACCTGCTGATGCCGATCCGGTTGAACGGATGACGTGCATCTCACCCATCTGTCCCTCGTCGATTTCCGGTCGTACCCGTCCCTGGAGCTGACGCTGGGTCCCGGGGTTGTCACGTTCGTGGGCAGCAACGGCCAGGGCAAGACGAACCTGCTCGAGGCGATCGGCTATGTCGCGACGCTGGCCAGCCATCGGGTGTCCGCCGATGCCGCCCTGGTGCGTGACGGTGCGTCACGGGCGGTGGTGCGGGCGCGGATCGTGCGCGGCGACCGGGCGGCGCTGGTCGAGCTGGAGATCGTTCCAGGACGGGCGAACCGGGCAAGGCTGAACCGGGCACCGGTGTCCCGGGCGCGCGACGTGCTGGGCCTGCTGTGCACGGTCCTGTTCGCACCCGAGGATCTCGCGCTGGTCAAGGGTGACCCGGCTGGACGGCGGCAGTTCCTCGACGAACTGCTGGTCGCCCGCACACCGCGGCTGGCCGCGGTGCTCGCCGACTACGACCGGGTGGTCCGGCAACGTTCGACGCTGCTGCGCACGGCCGGCGCGGCCCGACGTTCCGGCGGTCGGGGTGACCTGCGCACCCTGGACGTCTGGGACGGCTACCTGGCCACGCACGGCGCCGAGGTGCTCGCCGCCCGGCTGGCGCTGGTCGAGGCGCTGCGGCCTGCGGTGGCCACCGCCTACCGGTCGGTCGCCGGCGCCGAGGTCCCGATCGCGTTGGAGTACACCAGTTCCATCGACTACCGCGCCGCCCTCTCACCCGGCGATGACGCGTCCACGGTCGGTTCCGCCGGTGGCGACCGGGCTCGGCTGGCGCAGGCCATCCACGAGGCTCTGGGCGCGGCCCGCTCCCGGGAGATCGAGCGCGGGATGACCCTGGTCGGACCGCACCGCGACGATCTGGCGCTGTCGATCAATGACCGGCCCGCCCGCGGCTACGCGAGCCATGGTGAGTCGTGGTCGCTGGCGTTGGCGCTGCGGCTCGCCTCGTTCGAACTGCTGCGAGCCGATGACCGCGAACCGGTCCTGCTGCTCGACGACGTCTTCGCCGAGCTGGACGCCCGACGCCGGGCCCGGCTCGCCGAACTGGTCGCCCCCGCCGAACAGGTGCTGGTGACGGCCGCGGTGGCGGAGGACGTGCCCGTCGAACTGGCCGGTACCCGCTACACGGTTCTGGACGCGCAGGTGCGCCATGCCGGCTGACCCGCCCGAGGTGTCCGAGGTGTCCCCGGCGGCGGCCGCGGCGGCCGCCGCGCGCGGGGCGGATCTCGCCCGGCAGGTGCTCGCCCAGGCGAAGCAGGACGCGCGGGATCGAGCCCGGGGCCGACGTCCGACGCCGGACCCGAACCGGTCCGGAGCCGGCGGCGGCCAGGCGGGCCAGGACCGTGACGCGGCCGGCGGCGTCACGGGCGCGGCGTTGCCCGGCGGCTCGGGAGGCCGTTTCCAGGGCGGCGGCGGTGTCGGTGGGCGGCGTCGAGCGGACGACGACGGCCAGCCGCCCCGGCTGGCGCAGCTGCCGGGGATCGCTCGGCCGGGGCGGCAGTGGCGGGAGCCGTTGGCGTTCGGGTCCGCGATCGGCCGGCTGCTCGCCTCGCGTGGCTGGCGGGAGCAGGCGGCGGACGCGAGTGTGCTCAGCCGCTGGGACGTCATCGTGGGGCCGGACATCGCCGAACGCTGCACCCCGGTGTCCCTGCGTGATGGCCAGTTGGAGCTGGTCGCCGAGTCGACGGCCTGGGCCACCCAGATGCGGATGCTGGCGCCGCAGATCCTCGCGATCCTGCACCGTGAGCTCGGCCCTCGGGTCGTCCAACGGATCACGGTGCGTGGGCCGACGGCGCCGTCCTGGCGTCACGGGTCGATCCGGACCGGCGGGCGTGGTCCCCGGGACACCTACGGTTGATCTCGTCCAGTCGCTCGTCGATCGGGCGTCGGCTGGCCTCGTGACGGCGTGGAAGGCCGAACGACGTCGGTCGGGTAGGGGAGTTCACCATCCCCTTGCTCGGGGCGCTGCGCCGGCGTCAGGGGTCACCCTGCGTCCGCCATAGCGGGTCGCGAGGTAGACTGGTGGATACTTCCGCCCAGAACGAGGGGACCCGCAGCGTGGCCTACGACGCTAGTTCGATCAAGGTTCTCGAAGGTCTCGACGCGGTCCGCAAGCGTCCGGGCATGTACATCGGCTCCACCGGGGAGCGTGGCCTGCACCATCTCGTCTACGAGGTGGTCGACAACGCGGTGGACGAGGCGCTCGCCGGTTACTGCGACACGATCTCCGTGACCCTGCTGGCCGACGGCGGCGTCCGCGTGGTCGACAACGGCCGTGGCATCCCGGTCGGCATGCATCCGGTGAAGAAGGTGCCGACGGTCGAGCTGGTGCTGACCACCCTGCACGCGGGAGGCAAGTTCGACGGCCAGTCCTACGCGGTCTCCGGTGGTCTGCACGGCGTCGGTGTCAGCGTCGTGAACGCCCTGTCCACCCGGCTCGACGTCGAGATCCAGGTGGACGGGCACGTCTGGTTCCAGCCGTATGTGGCCAGCCGTCCGGCGAAGCCGCTGGTCAAGACCGGTCCGTCGAAGAAGACCGGCACGTCCGTCACGTTCTGGGCGGACCCGGAGATCTTCGAGACCACCGAGTACAAGTACGAGACGCTCTCCCGGCGGCTCCAGGAGATGGCCTTCCTCAACAAGAGCCTGTCGATCACGCTGATCGACCAGCGCGGTGAGGAGGAGCTCCAGTCCACCTACCGCTACGAGAACGGCCTGGTCGACTTCGTCGTCCACCTCAACGCCACCAAGGACGCGATCCACCGCAGCGTGATCTCGCTGGAGTCCAAGGGCACGGGCATCGAGGCCGAGCTCGCGATGCAGTGGAACGCCGGCTACTCCGAGTCGGTCTACACCTTCGCGAACACGATCAACACGCACGAGGGCGGCACCCACGAGGAGGGCTTCCGCGCCGCGCTGACCAGCGCCGTCAACGCCTACGCCAAGGACCAGAACCTGCTCAAGCCGGTCAAGGCCGGGGCCCGCGGCGGCGACGAGCGGCTCTCGGGTGACGACATCCGCGAGGGCCTGACGGCGATCATCTCGGTGAAGCTCGCCCAGCCCCAGTTCGAGGGGCAGACGAAGACCAAGCTCGGTAACACCGAGGCGAAGAAGTTCGTCCAGGAGATGTGCTACTCGGCGCTCAAGGACTGGTTCGAGGTGAACCGGACCGAGGCACGGGCGATCGTCAGCAAGTCCCTCGACGCGCAGCGGGCCCGGATCGCCGCCCGGCAGGCCCGGGACCTCACCCGGCGCAAGGGTCTGCTCGGTGGCACAGGGCTGCCCGGCAAGCTGTCGGACTGCCAGTACACCGACCCGGAGCGCTGCGAGCTGTACATCGTCGAGGGTGACTCGGCGGGTGGCTCGGCCAAGGGTGGTCGGGACTCCAAGTTCCAGGCGATCCTGCCGCTGCGCGGGAAGATCCTCAACGTGGAGAAGGCCCGCATCGACCGGGTCCTGAAGAACACCGAGGTCCAGGCGCTGATCCAGGCGCTGGGCACCGGCATCCACGACGACTTCGACATCGCCAAGCTGCGCTACCACAAGATCGTGCTGATGGCCGACGCCGATGTCGACGGTCAGCACATCCGCACGCTGCTGCTCACTCTGCTGTTCCGGTTCATGCGTCCGCTGGTCGAGGCCGGTCACGTCTTCCTGGCCCAACCCCCCCTCTACAAGATCAAGTGGGGTCGGGAGGACTGGGAGTACGCCTACTCCGACCGCGAGCGCGACGGTCTGCTCCAGCGCGGGGTGGAAGCCGGGCGCAAACTGCCCAAGGACGCCATCCAGCGGTTCAAGGGTCTCGGCGAGATGAACGCGACCGAGCTGTGGGACACCACCATGGACCCGGACCGTCGCATCCTGCTGCAGGTCACCCTGGACGACGCGGCCGTCGCCGACGAACTGTTCTCCGTGCTCATGGGCGAGGATGTCGACGCTCGTCGCAGCTTCATCCAGCGCAACGCCAAGGACGTGCGTTTCCTGGACATCTGAGCCAGCGCACCCCGGGACGGCTGCCCGTCCCCCTGACGACTGATCCCTCTTGCCCTGGAAGGACCCCGTGGTCGACGTCCTGCCGCCACCCCCCGCTGACCGCATCGAACCCATCGGCATCGAAGTCGAGATGCAGCGGTCGTATCTCGACTACGCCATGTCGGTCATCGTCGGACGCGCGCTGCCCGAGGTACGGGACGGGCTCAAGCCCGTCCACCGTCGCGTGCTGTATGCCATGTACGACGGCGGCTACCGCCCTGACCGCGGGTACTTCAAGTGTTCCCGTGTCGTCGGGGACGTCATGGGTAACTACCACCCCCACGGCGACACGGCGATCTACGACACCCTCGTCCGGCTCGCGCAGAGCTGGTCGCTGCGGTATCCGCTGGTCGACGGCAACGGCAACTTCGGTTCGCCGGGCAACGACCCGCCCGCGGCCATGCGGTACACCGAGGCCCGGATGGCCGCGCTGGCCATGGAGATGCTGCGCGACATCGACCAGGAGACCGTCGACTTCGCGCCGAACTACGACGGCCGTTCGCAGGAGCCCCTGGTCCTGCCCAGCCGGTTCCCGAACCTGCTGGTCAACGGGGCCGGCGGCATCGCGGTCGGGATGGCGACGAACATCCCGCCGCACAACCTGCGTGAGGTCGCCGCCGGTGTGCAGTGGGCGCTCGACCACCCCGACGCGACCGACGAGGAACTGCTCGAGGCGCTGCTCGGCCTGGTCAAGGGCCCGGACTTCCCCACGTCCGGCCTGATCGTCGGCCGCAGCGGCATCGAGGACGCCTACCGCACCGGCCGCGGCAGCATCCGGATGCGGGCGGTCGTCAACGTCGAGGAGAACAAGAGCCGCACCCAGCTCGTCGTCACCGAGCTGCCCTACCAGGTGAACCCGGACAACCTCGCCGAGAAGATCGCCGAACTGGTCCGCGACAACAAGGTCACCGGCATCTCGGACGTCCGCGACGAGACCTCGGCCCGTATCGGTCAGCGCCTGGTCATCGACCTCAAGCGGGACGCCGTCGCCAAGGTCGTGCTGAACAACCTGTACAAGCACACCCAGCTGCAGGACACCTTCGGCGTCAACATGCTGGCGATCGTCGACGGGGTGCCGCGCACGCTGCGCCTCGACCAGATGATCCGCTACTACGTCGAGCACCAGGTCGACGTCATCGTCCGGCGCACCCGTTACCAGTTGCGCAAGGCCCGCGAGCGGCTGCACGTCCTGGACGGTCTGCTGATCGCGCTCGACCATCTGGACGAGGTGATCAGCCTCATCCGCAACGCCGAGTCGGCGGAAGCCGCCCGCGGCCAGCTGATGGAGCGTTTCACGCTCTCGGAGATCCAGGCGACCGCGATCCTGGACATGCAGCTGCGCCGCCTGGCCGCCCTCGAACGCCAGCGGATCATCGACGAGGCCGCGGAGCTGCGGGCCCGGATCTCCGAGCTGGAGGCGATCCTCGCCTCACCGTCCCGCCAGCGGGAGATCATCGGCGAGGAGCTCGCCGAGGTCGTCGAGAAGTTCGGCGACGAGCGACGCACCCGGCTGGTGCCGTTCGAGGGCGACATGTCCATCGAGGACCTGATCGCCCGCGAGGACGTCGTCGTCACCGTCACCCGCGGCGGCTACGCCAAGCGCACCAAGACCGACCTGTACCGCTCGCAGCGTCGCGGTGGCAAGGGCGTGCAGGGCGCGGCGCTGCGCGAGGACGACATCGTCGAGCACTTCTTCGTCACCACCACCCACCACTGGCTGTTGTTCTTCACGAACAAGGGACGGGTGTACCGGGCGAAGGCGCACGAACTGCCCGAGCAGGCCCGCTCGGCCAAGGGGCAGCACGTCGCGAACATCCTCGCCTTCGGCCAGGACGAGCGGATCGCCGAGGTCATCGCTCTGCAGGACTACGAGGTGTCGCCGTACCTGGTGCTCGCCACCAAGCGTGGCCTGTGCAAGAAGACCTCGCTGCGCGATTTCGACTCCAACCGGGCCGGCGGCCTGGTGGCGATCAACCTGCGCGACGACGACGAGCTGATCGCCGCCCGCCTGGTCGCCCCCGGCGACGACCTGCTGCTGGTCAGCCGCAACGCCCAGTCGATCCGCTTCCACGCCGACGACGACCAGCTTCGCCCGATGGGCCGGGCCACCTCCGGTGTGATCGGCATGCGCTTCGACGCCGAGGACGAACTGCTGTCCATGGACGTCGTCGTCCCCGACAGCACCGCCGACCTGTTGGTCGCGACCTCCGGCGGCTACGCCAAGCGGACGCCGCTGGCCGAGTATCCGGTGCAGGGCCGCGGCGGCAAGGGTGTGCTCACCGCTAAGATCGTCTCGACCCGCGGCGGGCTCGTCGGCGCACTGGTCGTCGAACCGGACGACCAGCTCTACGCGATCGCGTCCAACGGGGGTGTGTTGCGCACTGTTGCCCAGGACGTCCGCCGAGCGCAGCGCCAGACGATGGGCGTGCGCCTCATCGATCTGGAATCCGGTGTGCAGGTCGTCGGGGTGGCGCGTAATGCTGATGCGGAGGACACCGACGCCAGCGACGGTGCCCCGGCCCAGGACGGCTGAGTCCCGGACCGTGGAGCTCGACGCCGGGCAGCGGCCGTCCGCGTCGCGGTGCCGGCCCCGGCAACGCGTCCAGGTGGCACCGCGCGATGCGGTCGCGTGGCAGGGGCAGGCGCACGAGCGGCGTGCGTCGCCCGGAAGCGAACCGGGAGTGGTCCGTGAGCGACAGTCAGGATGACCGGCCTGACCGGCCGGGCGCCCAGCGCGGCGCTGCCTCCGCCGGCTCCGATCGTGCTGGTTCGAAGGATGCCGGCCCCGGTCGTGGCGCGTCCGGTGGTGGTGGTGGGACGGCTGACGGGGACGGCGAGACGATGGTGATGCCTGTGACGGGCGACTCTGGACCGTCATCGGGCGGCCTGGCGAGGGGCACCGGCGCCGAGGGCTCCAGCCGAACCGCTCGTTCCGAGGGCCCCGCTCGTTCCGGGGACACGGACACCGGTGGCGCCGGGGGTCAGGGGAGCACGGGGGGTCAGGGGAGCACGGGGGGCGCCGGTAACGGTGACTCCGGTCGAACCGGTGCGTCCCGCGCGGCGGAGTCAGCCAGCGCGAGCCCGTTCTTCCAGCGGTCGGGACGGTCGGCGACGGACGACTCCGACAGCCTGGGAGACCAGGGCGGTTCATGGGCGAGCAACCCGAGCCGGGGCGAGGCGGAGCCGCCGAACGCCAGCGCGGCGGCGACCACCCGCCAGTCACCGCCCGCTCGGGCCTCTGGCGCGGGAGCATCGGGTGCGGGAACGTCGTCACCAGGCAAGTCGTCGCCGGGAAGCTCGTCCGCGGGCACGTCATCCGCGGGCAGGGTGAGTTCGGGGGCGGCCTCGGCCTCGGCAACCCGCAAACTCGAGGCGGGCGCCGTATCGTCGCCCGCGAGGTCCCCCGCGTCGACGCCCGCTGGCGGCATCGACCGGTCCACCGCGGGCCTGCCCAGCGCCCGTACCGAGCCCCCGGCCGAACGGACCAGGGACAACGACACGATGTCCCTGGTCCGCCCGCCATCCACGACGAGGAGCCGTGCCACGAAGCCCGACAGCACCCGCGCCACGCCGCCGCGCGGGGCCGCTCCTGACGGTGTCCGGCCGGCCGCACCGCCGCGTGTGCAGGCCGCGACGCCCGCCGCGTCCGCCGCGACGACCGTGCACGGACGACCAGGCACCGGTGCGGGCCCCGCGGCCACCGCTGGCCCCGCACCAACGAGCACCCCGGCCGCTGGCACCCGCACCGGCACCGCCGGTCCCGGCCGTCCGATGACCGCTACCCCGCCCGACGCGCTGGCCCGCCAGTTCGACACCGCCCCCGGAGACCGACCGGGCAGTGCTGCCCGCGGCGGTGAGGGCACCAGGCCCAGCGGAGGCGGTTCCGGTGGCGGCTCCCGCCCACCGGGAGCCGGCCGACGCGCGAAGCTGCGCCTGTCCAAGGTCAACCCGATCACGGTGACCCGGCTGAGCTTCGCCTTCTCGCTGTGTGTCTTCGTCGTCCTGCTCGTCGCCGTCGCGGTGCTCTGGTTCGTGCTGAACTCGATCGGCGTGTTCGACAGCGTCACCGACGCGGCCGACACCCTCACCGACAGCAGCGCGGGTGACGTGCGGGGCTGGCTGTCGTTCGGTCGGGCCATGGAGATCAGCCTGCTCATCGGCGCGATCAACGTGATCCTGATGACCGCCCTGACCACCCTCGGTGCCCTGCTCTACAACCTCTGCGCCGAGATGATCGGCGGTATCGAAGTGACCCTCAGCGACCAGTAGCGCGATCGGGGCGGCGCCGGTACCCACCCCGGCGCCGCCGTCCTGTATGGTTGCAGTCGTTGTCCGGACCTATAGCTCAGTCGGTTAGAGCGCTTCCCTGATAAGGAAGAGGCCGGTGGTTCAAGTCCACCTAGGTCCACACTTTTCGCACCCGCATCGATCGCCTGTCCGATCGATCATCGTGAGATCGTCGAACGCACGACGTGCGTTTTCGGTGCGCTCGTAGCATGGTTCTTCCCCGGTCCGCCGCGCGATCAGCACGAGAGCGCCGCAGGCGCACCGCTCGCTCTCGACGGGGGCCAGGAACGCCGGGCTGTTCCTCTCCCACGCCGCCCGCCAGGCCCGTCCGGTCAGGTGGCGCCAGGCCCGCTCTGGGCGGTGCCGAGCTGGCGATCCCCAGACGACGACGTGGAGGCCGCCAGGAGCGCGTACACCCGGGCGCTTCCGCGCGGCCGCGCGCTGGTGCTCCTGGTGTCCATCCGCGCGGCCACGTAGCCGTACGCCCCGCGGGTCCAGCCCGGCCGGCCCTCGGGTTCCCATCGGGTTCGCGAGCGAGGGAAGCGCCCCGTCAGGGCGCCGCGGCGAGGCCCGGACATGCCCCGCACCTATCAGCCGGCTCGGCTGTCGGATCTTCTCCCACAGGCCCGGTAGCATGCTGGACGTGCGGTCGATGCGTCCACAGACTGTGAGTCTCGCGCCGAGCGAGCGCTCGTTCCTGAAATGGGTGGGCGGCAAGACGCGCTACGCCAGCACTCTGGTGGCAATCGCACCCGACTTCTCCGGCACATATCGGGAACCATTCCTGGGCAGCGCCGCCGTCTATTTCGAGCTCCGACCCACGAGCTCCGCGCTGAGCGACGCAAACGGCGAGCTGGTCGTCTGCTTCCAGCAGGTCAAAGAGAACCCGCTTGACGTTATGGATCTTCTTGACACGATGCCGAACACGCCGGAGTACTTTGATGGTGTCCGGCGGTGGAGCCCTGCCGATCTTTCCGATCTCGAGCGGGCGGCGCGGGTTGTCTATCTCAACAAGACCAGCTTTCGCGGCCTGTGGCGGGTGAACAGGAGCGGCGGATTCAACACTCCGTACGGGGCATATGATCGACCCTACTACAACCGGAACACCCTGCTGCGTGCGTCCAGGGCGCTCGCGGACGCCACGATAGTGGAATCCGACTTCGAGGCCGCCATCGATCAGGCGCAGCCGGGCGACTGGGTCTACCTGGATCCACCTTATGTTCCGCTCGGTGGGTGGGCGGATTTCAAGCGCTACACGCCAGGCCAGTTCGGCGAAGATGATCACGTGCGACTCTGTGTGGCCATGCGCCGCGCCGACTCGAGGGGGGTTTTCGTCACCCTCACCAACAGTGACACCGAGTTCGTCCACGAACTTTTTGGTGCGCACTTCCGCGAGGCTCGGCTCGCGACGCGCCGAGACATAAATCTGGTTTCAAGAAAGCGCAACAGCTGGGATCTTGTGTTCACCAACTACGAGCCCGTTGTTCCTGAGCGGCTGGCCATGGTTCCGTAGGAAACAGGTGCTGTTTCGGTCGCTGCGGTCAGGTGGCCTCCACCTGGCCATGGCGGTGCGACATGTCCACGGCTGGCCGATGCCGCTGTTCGGCGATTCTGGCCGCGGTGGAAATCGGGTGGCGGGGTAGCGGGCTGTCGACCAGAATTTCGTAGCGGCGTCTCGGGGCGTGGTCCGAGAGCGCGGTGTCGGCCGTGGCCGGCGCCCGGTGGAAACGGTCACCGTAGGGGCGGGGCACCGAGGGGTCGGCGGGCGTCGAGCGCGGTCGGGCCATCCGCGTGGGAACGTCCGCCGGGGGATGCCCCTGCGGGGGTGCCAGCTCGATCCAGCCCCGATGGATGAGAAACGCGAGATCGGTCAGGACGGGATAGGTTCCGCGGCCCAGCGCGAAGGCGAGGTCGCGACCGGTCCGCCGGCCATCCATCCATGCGAGCAGGCTGACCTGCGGTGCGACTGTCGGCATGCGGGCCGCACCGGACGCCGGCCGCGGCCGGGACCGCGCGGTCAGACCAAACTGGGTGCTCCACTGGTCGGCGACGGCCAGCCGCCGGGCGGTCTCACGTACCGCCCACCTGGCGTCGATCCCCGGCCGCGCGGGCAGCAGCGCCGGTACGGCCACGGCGCCGGGCCGCGCCGGCTGGCGGGCCACCGCGGTGGGTGCGGAGCTGGCCAGGGCGAACAGCGCGTCCATCACGGTGATCCGGGCCAGGATCTGTACGCCCGCACGCCCCAGCAGGCCACGTTCGACCAGGAGGGCGGGCACCTGGCCGGTCGCCGCCCCCGCGGTGTGCACCGCGGTCCACTGCTGCGCCGTGACCCGTCCGGAGCGCAGGAGCACCGACTCCACCCCCGGCGCCGCGGACGTGCCGGCGTCGATGATCAGCCCGTCCTGGAAGGTCACCCGGCCGCTGGCGGCCCCACACACGTCCAGGCTGCCGGTGAACGCGTCGTCGGCGCCGCTGACCAGGGCGGTCAGCAACCACTCCGCGCCGCCGATGACGCCCGAACGCTGACCCGATGCCGGACCTGATGCCGATGCCGGACCGGGTTCCGGAGCCGATGCCTGGAGCGGGACGGGGCGGCGGGTCGGCAGGCCGATGACCTCCGTTCGGGGTCGATCGTTCGTCGGGGAAATGTAACCCCGAATGGTGTCCGTCTCATCGTCCATGGTGATATCCCTGGTGTGACAGGCTGATCGGGCAACGGTACGGTCGTTGTGTCCACACGATATGCCGGCGGTCTGTGTCATGTTATCGCCGAAGCTGGCGAAGGAATTACATCCTCCGGTCATCGGGTTGAGGAGAACACGGTTATGGACATTGAGACCGCGCTCAAGGAAGCCATGCAGGTGGACGGCGCGGTCGGTGTTTCACTGGTCGACGCGGAGAGCGGAATGATGCTCGGTTCCGCCGGTGGCAGCCGGGAGTTCGACCTGGAAACGGCGTCGGCCGGGAACACGGAGGTGGTGCGGTCAATGCGTCGCGCTCTGGACGTGCTGGGTGTCCGGGACGGGATCGAGGACATCCTCGTCAGCCTTGACCGGCAGTATCACCTTGTCCGGTTGCTCGAGCGAGCGGACAGTCCGCTGTTCCTCTACCTGGTGCTGGATCGGTCCCGCGCGAATCTCGCGCTCGCCCGGCACAGTCTGCGGCTCATCGCCCGTGCACTCGACCTCTGAGTGACCCGCCCGTCCGTGGCTGTCGCCGACGGACGCCTGCAAGGAGACCTCGATGATCACCGCAATCACGATCACTGACGCGGTACTGACCGAACTGCACGGCCTGCGCGCGCAGGTCCCCGGTGTGACCGGCACCGTCGTCGCCGCGGCCGACGGCCTGCTGTTCTGCGCGGACGCCGAGGGCACCCGGCCCGAAGTGATCGCCGCGATGGCGGCCGCCGCCCTGGGCCTTGGCAGATCGACCGGCCAGGAGGTCGGGCTCGGTCCGCTGGACGGGGTGGTCATCCGGTGCCAGCAGGGCCATGCGGTCGTCTACGCCGTGGGTGCGGCGCGGCTGCTCGTCGTCCTGGGCGATGAGGGGCTCGATCTGGAGATCCTGCACCTGCGATCGAGGGGCACCGTGCGCCGGATCGACGCGGCGTTCGCCGCCTGAGCACGGCACGGCTGGCTGTGGACGGGCAGGGTGCTCGTCCACGGTCAACGTCTGATGGCTGTGGACAACCGATGGCTGTGGATCAGTTGGTGTGCTCGAATACGTCCGTGTCCACGTGCTCGATCTGCGACCATGAGTGGGCGGAGCATCATGGATCGGGCGATCTTTCTCCCTGGGTGACATGTACGTCTCTTTCGGTGGGCTGCTACTGTCGGCGCACGGTGGAGGAGGCCCACGCCGAGATGGTGCGCGGCGCCGGGCCGGCACGGGCCAAGCCGATGTGTGCCACCTGCGGTCAGCGTCCCGCGCAGGACACCCAGTGCCCGCCGTGCCGGGATGATCGGCAGCGCCGGGCCGAGCAGGAGTTCGCGGCCTGGTGGGCGCAGCCGTGCCGTGGGCGCGGGCGTGGGGCGGGCACGGAGCCCGGGCCGTCGCACCTGCCCTCCGGTGTTCCGCCAAACTCATAGGCTCATCTCACTGCACGGCGCAGGATCGATGGCGGCCCGAAACGACCGCCACCCGGGCGTCCGAGCTGGCCCGGCCGCACGGCGCCGACCGCCGGCGCGAACGTCCGGTCGGACGAAGGGAGAAGGTCGCCATGGCCTCGCGTACCCGCCACAACCACGCGGATCAGGATCCGGACCCGCGGGTCCGCGTGCTGGGGGAGCCCGTCGAGAGCTATCCGGTGCTGCCTCCGGAGACGGCGCGTGGCAACCCCCGGCGGATCACCGTTGTCGGCGAGCCGATCCTGCACCGGCCCTGCCAGCCGATCACCGAGTTCGGCACACCGGAACTCGCCGCGCTCATCGACGACATGTTCGCCTCGATGTACGTCGCCGAGGGCGTGGGGCTCGCCGCCAACCAGATCGACGTCGATGCCTCCCTGTTCGTCTACGACTGCACCGACGACGACGGCGTCCGCCATGTGGGGCACATCGCCAACCCGGTGCTCGAGGAGCCCGACCCGACCGAGCGGCGCCTCGTCAGGAGCGACGAGGGCTGCCTGTCGGTGCCCGGCGCGTCGCAGGAGGTCGCCCGCCTCGAGCGGGCCGTCGTGCGCGGCCAGGACCAGACCGGTGCGCCGCTGCGGCTGGAGGGCACCGGCTACTTCGCCCGCTGCCTGCAGCACGAGGCGGACCACCTCAACGGAAGCCTCTACATCGACCGACTCTCCAGCCGTGGACGGCGCAAGGCCCTCAAGGAGATGGAGGAGGTCCGCGACGAGATCTTCGCCCGTCGGGCCGAGCGGGCGGCGGCCCGCCAGCCGGCCGGCTAGGTTGGAACCGCCGATGCTGGCAGGGGTTCGGTCGATCTGAGGAGTATGCGGTGGACGCGGCGTTGCGGGAGCTGGCCGAGGCGGCGACGGGTTTCATGCCCCCCGACGAGGGGGCGGCGTTGCACCGGGCGGCCGCCCAGGTGCCGGCCGGCGGGCTGATCTGCGAGGTCGGCACCTACTGCGGCAAGTCCACGCTCTACCTGGCCGCGGGTGCGCGGGCCGCCGGGGCCACGGTGGTCACCGTCGACCATCATCGTGGGTCGGAGGAGAACCAACCAGGCTGGGAGTACCACGACAGCTCACTGGTCGACCCCCGCACCGGCCGGATGGACACGCTGCCCCATCTACGCCGAACCCTCGAGAACGCCAAGGTAGAGGACGTGGTCACCGCGGTCGTCGGCCGCTCCGAGCAGGTCGGGCGATGGTGGTCGACGCCGGTCGCCCTGCTGTTCCTCGACGGCGGGCACACCGAGGCGCAGGCCCAGGCCGACTACGAGGCGTGGGTCGGGCATGTCATGCCCGGTGGGGCACTGCTCATCCACGATGTGTTCCCGGACCCGGCCGACGGTGGCCAGGCGCCGTACCATGTCCTGCTGCGCGCCCTGGCCGAGGGCTTCGAGGAGCAGTCGCGGACCGGTTCGCTGCGGACGCTACGCCGCGTCCTGTGACTGGCAGCCGCAGGTGCGCGCGGTCAGTGCGGTCAGTGCGGTCGCCGGCAGGTCATCGCCGCGGAACAGCTGCTCGGTGACCCCGCCGGCCAGCGTGTCCACGGCGAGGATCACCGCCGCGCCCGTCCAGGTGGACTGCTCGACCGGCCAGAACACCTCATCGGCGAACTGCCAGCCGGTCCAGTAGCCGCCGTCGGCGTGGCGCAGGCACTGCATGTCGGTGACCAGCCGCCGCGCCGACTCGGTCTCGCCCACCATGTGCAGGGCGATCGCGAGTTCGCAGGTCTCGGCCCCGGTGACCCACGGTTCGTCGGCGACGCAGCGGGCGCCGAGGCCGGTCACGACGAACGTGTCCCACTGCGACGCCAGCCGGGCCTGGCCGGCGGACCCACGCAGCGCACCCCCGAGGACCGGGTAGTACCAGTCCATCGACCAGCGGTCCTTGGGCAGGAAGTACTCGGGATGGGCGAGCAGCGCGTGGTGCAGGTCGTCGGCGGCCCGCCCCCAGCGTGCCGAGGCCTCGGCGGCCCGCCCCCGACCACTCTCGCCGCTGCGGCCGCCGCCCTTACCGCCGTCACTGCCGATCTCGTCGATGACAGCGGCCAGGGCCATCCCGCAGCGCAGGCTGTGGAGGGTACTGGAACAGCCGGTGAGCAGCGCCTCGGGGTAGTGGGCACCGTCGGCGGACCGGGCCCACCAGATCTGCCCGGTGGGGGCCTGCAACGCGGCCACGAAGTCGAGGGCGCGGCGGACCACCGGCCAGATCCCGGTGACGAACTCCTCGTCGCCGAACAGCAGCCACCGATGCAGGGCCGCGGCGGCGACGTAGGCACACTGGTTGCTGTCGACGAAGTCCTCCCGGACCGCGCCCCCGAGGTAGCTCGTCGCCCACGAACCGTCGGCCCGCTGGTTGCGGCACAGCCAGTCCCAGGCCGCGTCGGCGGCGTCGACCTGACCGCACAGGTCGAGCGCCATCGCGCACTCCAGATGGTCCCAGGCGTCGGTGTGCCCACCCGGGTACCAGGGGATCGCACCATCGGCTTCCTGGACGGCGGCGATCGCCTTCGCGGTCGCGGTGAGTGCCTCGGAATCCAGCACCGGAGCAGACTCAACGGACCGCACGAGTGGCCTCCTGGTTTGACTGTTTACGCAGGTAGAGCACGATGCTCTTGCCGAGCACCGGGTTGAGGACCCGCTCAGCGAGCTGCGTGACGCGAGGCCTGCGCATCATGTCCCACACCAGCATCCGGTGGTAAAGCCGCGTCGCCGGATGGTCGTCGTCATGGACACCGACAAGACACCGCAGCCACCAGTACGGCGAGTGCAGCGCATGGGCGAAATGCGTGTCGACCGGTTCGAGACCGACCTTCATCAGTCGCTCCCGCAGCTCGGAGCGCCGGTAGATGCGCACATGCCCGCCGGGCACCGTGTGGTAGGCCGAGGACAGGCTCCAACAGACCTTCTCGGGCAGCCGGTTGGGCACGGTGATCGCGATCCACCCGCCCGGACGCACCACCCGGGCGATCTCGGCCATCGCCGCGGTGTCCGCGGGCAGATGTTCGAGGATCTCCGCGGCGATGACCCGGTCGAACGTGTCGTCCGCGAACGGCAGAGCCAGCGCGTCGCCGCGCACCACGGCGGACCGTCCCGCCGGTGGAGCCTGCCCCTCCAGGGCCATCGCGCCGAGCATCGCCTGGACGTCCCGGACATCCGAGAAGGAGTAGTCCAGCGCGATCACCTGCGCGCCGCGGCGGAACGCCTCGAAGGTGTGCCGTCCACCGCCGCAGCCCAGGTCGAGCAGTCGGGTGCCCTCGGGCACGGGAAAACGGTCGAAGTCAACGGTGAGCATGGCGGCCGGTCAGTTCGCCGGCGCGGACGGCCCGGTCACCGTCGCCGACGAGGTGGCGCCGGTGGGCACCGTGGCGGTGATGGGAACCGACCCACCGGTGGGCACCGTCGAACCTGTGGACGAGACGGTGCCCGTGGCTGGCGTGGGTTGCGGTATCCACGGCCAGGTCGCACCGGGGTAGGGCGAGGTCGGGGTGCCGCCCACGGCGGCGATCCGCTCGGCGTACCAGGCCGCGGTGGCAGCACTCGCCGCACGCCAGGAGAAACGCTGCTCCACCCGGCGGCGGCCGGCGGCACCCATCCGGGCCCGCAGGTCAGGGTCGTCGAGCAGCCGGCGGATCGCGCCGGCCAACGCCACCGGGTCACCGGGTGGGACGAGCAGCGCCGCCTCACCGTCCGGCCCGGCCACCTCGGGCAGCGCGCCCGCGGTCGTCGCGACCAGCGCGATCCCGCAGGACAGCTCCTCGACAGCCGGCAGGCTGAAGCCCTCGTACAGCGAGGGAACGACCGCGACCTCGGCGGAACGCAGCAGGTCGACGAGCTCCAGCTCCGGCACGCCGGAACGGAAGGTCACCGCGTCCGCCAGGCCCAGTTCGGCGACCCGGCGCTGGGCCTGGCCACCCTCGCGGACCTTCCCGACGCAGACCAGGTGAGCCAGCGGCCGCTCGTGGCGCAGCGCGGCGAGCGCCTCCAACAGCACCCCGAGCCCCTTGAGCGGCACATCGGCGCTGGTCACGACCACGATCCGGCCGGGTACCGGCGACGCCCCGGCGGGCGCCGGGGTGAAGATGTCCGAGTCCACCCCCAGGGGCACCGTGTGCATGCACTCGGTGGGCAGCGCCATATCCGTGATGATCTCGCGGCGCGAGCTCTCGGACGGGATGACGATCCCGTCCAGTCCGCGGGCCACCCGTGCCTGCATCGGCAGGAACGAGTACCACCGGCGGATACCGGTGCGGGCCTTCCAGCCGGATGTCGCCTCCAGGCTGAGCCGGCGGTCCACCGTGATCGGGTGGTGCACGGTGCTCACCACGGGGATCCGGTGGGGACGCAGCGCCGACCGCAGCGCCAGCAGGCCGTAACCCAGCCCCTGGTTGTCGTGGATGATGTCGAACGGTGGCCGCCCGCTGGCAGCGCGTGGCCGCAGCGCCTGGTAGGCGCGCAGGCTGAACGACAGGGGTTCGGAGAACTGACCGGTGCGCATCATCGCGACCTCGACGGCGTCGGGTAGCGAGCGCAGCTCGGCCGCCTTCGGCCAGCGGAACGGGTCCGCCTCGCCGTAGAGATCGAGGCTGGGCAGTTCGGTCAGCTCGACGCCTGGGTCGAGCACCGGGTATGGCGGTCCGCTGACCACCTGCACGTGATGGCCGAGGGCGACCAGTTCGCGGGACAGATGTCGGACGTACACCCCCTGGCCACCGCAGGTGGGCAGGCTCCGGTACGACAACAACGCGATCCGCAAGTGTGCGCCCTTCGTCCGTTTCGGGCCATGGCTGGTCCCTCGACGTTGAGGGGGTGGTGCAGTTCGACACTAGGACATTCGCGGTGGATCTTCACCCGAATCACGTGACGCCCAGTTGCTCCCAGGCTGTGCAAAGACGGAGACCGTTGGAGTTGACACGGCTTCGTTGTGCCGTGGGCACCGTGCGCGCGGCCGGGACGGTGCCCACGGGGACGGTGCCCCGCGTGGAGCCCCGTCCCCGCACGGGCAGCGGGCGATCGCCGTGGGCGGTCACCGCGCCAGCTTCACTCCTCGTCGACGAGAACGACCTCAGCCGGCACGTTTCCCCTGGTAGCACGGGAGTACGGGCACATCTCGTGGGCAGCCGCGAGCAGTTCCTGCGCGACGGCGCGGTCGAGTCCGGGGACCTGCGCCTCGATCCGCGTGCTCAGGCCGAGGCCCCCGTCAGCCTGACCGAGTGACACGGTGACCGACACGGCGGAGTCCTTGACGTCGATCTTCCGGCCGCGCGCCACCGCCTTCAGCGCACTGTGGAAACACGCCGCGTAACCGGTTGCGAACAGCTGTTCGGGATTCGTGCCCGGACCGTCGTCCCCACCGAGCCCCTTGGGCATGGACAGCTGCAGGTCAAGCCGGTTGTCGCTGGATGCCACCCGGCCGTCCCGACCACCCCAGGCGGTCGAGGTGGCCGAGTAGAGCGCGTTCGTCATGCTGCCTCCGTAGGTCGCGCGATAGATTTAAGTAACCACATCGGTGCCCTAAAAGGAAGTCGTCCACACCCCTCCTCGGCTTAGCCTTGCCCACATGGAGGCCACATCGAGCCGGGCCGGCCGGGAAATCCCGGTCCGGACAGGTCGCACGCAGCAGGTATGGCAAACCCGGCAGACACGGTGAGCGTGACGGACATGACGGACATCACGGACAGTCCAAATCACACTGAAGCGGGCGGAACCGGCGAGGTATCCCGCCCTCGGCGGGGACGACCGCGGGACGCGACCATCGACACCCGGGTGCTGACCGCCGCCGTCGCGGAGCTCGCCGAGAACGGCGTCGCCGGCTTCAGCGTCAACAGCGTCGCCGCCCGCGCCGGAGTCGCGAAGCGCGGCATCTACATGCGCTGGCCCGACCGGGACGACCTCGTTCTGGCCGCCCTCGGCACCTTGGCCGCCGGCCTCGTCCCGCCCCGCACCGGAGCCCTGCGCGGTGACCTCCTGCGACTCGCCCCCCTGGTGGATGCGGTCTTCACCGAGCCACGGATGTCGATCCTCGGCCGCTGCATGGCCGAACTGCCCCGATTTCCGGCGATGTACGCGGCGTTTCGCCGTGAGTCGGTCGACCGCTGCGCCGCCGCCATCGAGGACGCCTTCCACGACGCGGTGACCCGCGGTGAGGCCCGTGCCGACCTGGACACCGACCTCGCCTCCGGCGCCTTCCTCGGTTCGCTGCTGGCCCGCCACGCCTTCGGTGCCCCTCAGCCCCTCGACCACGAGACCTTCCACAGCCGCCTGGTCGACTTCTGCCTCGCCGCCGTCCGCCCCGAACACCCCCCTGCCCCCTGACGGTCACCATCCCCGCAGGGTCATCGCCGCGCAGGGTCACCGTCCGCCGATGGGCACCGACCTCGCTCGTGCCTGCCCATCCGCGGGTACCGCCGAGCCCAGCGGTGCAGCCAGTCGCTCTCGCCCTCACCTGACGAGCCGCACCGTGGACGAGCACCGTGGCTGACCATGACCACCGGGACGCCCCGTGCCTCGCAGTCACGCCTCACCCCGGCTGTGCACAGCGCGCCGGTCCGACCACACCATGCCCATCCACGGGCACTGTGCGCCGCCTGTGGAGACCCACCGCACCCGTTCTCCCCACCGGGGCAGCGTGCTTCCCGAGGAGGCGGTGTCCGTAACACCAGGGGGACAGCGTCCGTAACATCACGGGGCCTGCCCCAGGTCACGCACATGGGCAGCGTCCGCGGCCGTTGACGTGCCCCTCAACCTCAGCGGTCACCGTCAGCAGCACACTGGCACCACCCACGGCGATGGTCACCGTGGCGGGCCGCACCCTGATCCAGCACGGGCACCGCATCGACGACCGCGCTGACAGTGCCCGGGCACCGTCGCCTTCACGGTGCCCGCCTTCCACCGGCCGGCCGATGACATCGCCGCACATCGCTGCGCGCACAGGGGCACCACCCGGCGACGCCCCGCCTCGGTCACCGTGAAACCGCGGCTGCACCGCGCGACTCGACCCCGGCCGTCCCGAGGGCCGGCGTCCACACCCGGCACCCTGCCCGATGACGAGCACCGCCCCATCCATGCAGCCAGAACCCCGCCCCTGGACGGGCACCGTGCCGGCAGCCGCCATCCCCGTGCCCGCAGTCACCCGTGCACAGGGCCCCGCTTCCGGACGGGCACCATCGCCGAGCACCGACAGGACCGTGCACGGGACCCCGTCCCCGGGCGGGCACCGTGGCCGAGCAGACCAGCCCTATGCACAGGACGCTCGCTGTCCGTCCGTGGAGAGCGTCGTGAACGTCCGGCCGGTCGCCCTGTGGACGGCCCGGCGATGACCACCAGGCGGGGTGCGTCGTCCTGTCGACCGCATTGCCCGATCGCCGTGGACGGACACCGCGTCCGTGCGTCTCGACCGGGATGTTGACATCCTCCCCGGTCTGAAGACCGGGGATTCCCACCCTCGCGGGCAGGTTTTCCTGTTTCACTGACAGACGCCTCCCCACTCTAGGAGCGGGGTGGTCTCACTCCGTCTC